>JAXDAO010000087.1:0-13217 GCA_034679745.1 Bathyarchaeia archaeon | reverse complement strand
GAGTTTGGTTTCTTTGCTTTGTTTTTGGTTATTCCACACTGGAATTAAGGGAAGAAACGTGTCTAGACTTATTCTGATTCTTCTTTCAATATCCTCGTAGTCCCTTAGGATGGCTGTGAGAAGCCTTCTTTGGTGGCTTTCTTGGATGGATTCTGATTGGCTAAAATGTGAGGCTTGAGTAAACATGGCGAACTCTGCTTTTGCCCGTTCTACTCTGTTGCGCAGGGAAGTTGTCCAGGTTTGTAGCGGTTCCGTATAGCTTGCTAAAACATCATCTGGTGATTCTATTCCGTTGATTATCTGTTGGGCAAATGTTATCTTTGACAGTAAGTCGTCTGCTTTTTTGTCTAGCAAGTACATTGGCTATCTTGCTTCTGCCATAAAGATGTGGACTCTTGAGGTGGCTTTTGATGCCTCTTCTGAAGTTGAGTTGGCTATTATTTCCAGAAACTCTTCTGCCTCTTCTGGTGCCTCTGTTTTGCCTTTTTTGAAGCCCTGCAATTCTGTGATCGAATCTTTAAGCATTTTTTTGAGGGCTGTTTGACTACTTACTTTTCTGCCCTGCGAAAGAACATACAAGACTGACAATGCTTCAGGCGATATGGCTTCCTGTCTTTCTCTCGCCTCAAGCGTTTGAAGCATCAAGTCTAACAGTTTGAGCCCATTGTCGATTTTCTCTATTTGCGCTTTGCCAACCGGCTGACCTTTTTGTCTTGCAATTTCTGTAAAATGTATTCCTATTAGAGCGTCATTTGCCAACTTAGATGCATCTAAGAAAGTCTGGGCATCCCGCATCAGTTGCCATTGGCGCGTCATTTTAAATGTTCCTCTATATAAAAGATACACTAAGTCTCTAAAAAGAGTTTTTAAGCCTTTTGGATTTGGGGTACGCTTTCTGGATAGGCAGAATGGTGCTTGTTATAATATCTCCATAGAGTGGGTACGTGCTTTAGAGCTGTCCTCTTTGGTGTTTTTCAAGCATTGATTATTTGGAACATTCTGTCTATGCATGATTTGTTTGGGACACATGCGTCTGTAGATTGGAAGAGAACGTGTTTTTCCTTTTCAAAATAGTCCATAGTCAAGTGTGGCCCATGTAACTTTGCTAAGTCTCTGAAGGGAGTTACCGATACGACGAATGCGTCCAGTTTTATGTTTGGGTTGCCGATTTCTTTCTCTATCTGCTCGTGCAAATATTCGTGGAGTTTTAGTTTGGGGTCGTCTAAGCCCATGTGTGTTAAGCCTTTTGGGTCTATGAATACTATGGTTTGTTTTTGTCCTTTCTTTATCCACATGATGAAGTCTGGGTAGAATGAGTGGGCTTCGTAAAAGCCGACGCCTTTGCTTCTTGTCAGGTTTCTTAGCAGGTAGATTTGTGCGTCTGTTTGGTGTGTGCTGAGGTAGTTTTTGAGGTCTTCAACAAAAGTTGATTCGCCTACGTTCAGCCCGGTTGGAATTGTGACTATGCTTGTGTTGTCTTGTTTTACTAGTAGCGGTTGGTATAGGTGCCCGTTGAAGTGTGCGTTTTTGAAGGTTGTTGGGGTTTGGTCGGTGTAGGTTTTCAGGTCGCCTATGAATTTTTGTTCGGTTGCTGAGCTGTAGATTTTTCCTGTTTGGATAAGGTTTTCTATGTTGCTTATGAGGACTTGGTCTTCTTCGTTTAGTTGGATGCGGTACATGGTGAGGATGTTGTCGTCTTCTTGTTTGAGGGGTCTAAGCTCGATGTGGGTTTTTTCGGCTGCGTTTCTTTTCTTTGAGTAGTAGATGTTTAGGTATTTTTGGAGTATGAGGGTGACTATGTCGGTGGTTTGTTCTATGGCTTGGAATGTTTTTGGTTCTATGAGTTCGGGGTCGCAGAGTAGAGTGTATTTTTGATTGTAGATGATTTGTTTGAGGGCTTCTTTGGTGATGGCGATGTTGAAGAGTTCGCGTTCGTTTTTGTATTCTAGGATTCTGTAGTAGATGTCGTTCCAGTCTAGGATGTCGAGGATTTCTTTTCGTATTACACGTGGGGTCTGGGTTGTTGTGGATGTGAGTGTTTGGTCGCCTCTGCCGTCAATTACGAGCGCTCTTGGGATGAGGTCAAGTTTTACTTGTAGGTCGTCTGTGGGTTCGAGTTTGAAGAGTTCTTGGTCGAATGACCAGCCTTGTTTTAAGCCTATAATTTGCAAGTCTGTGGGGAAGGGCTCCATTTTCTTTGTTGGGAGGGGGATTTCGTAGATGGGGACGTCTTCTTTTTCGATTATTTCTTTGAAGGTTTCCATGTAGTTGGCTTGGATGCCGTAGATGTGGAGTGTTTCGAGGATTTCTATGTGTGGCGGGTGGGGCGGAGGAACGAATCGGCTTCTTTTGAGTCCGAGGTTTTTGCCTTTTAGTCTGACGCCTCTGCCGAATAGTTGTATGATTTGTGGTCCGGCGCCTTTGCCTATGTAGAGTAGGCTCATGGTGGATACGCGCCATGAGTTCCAGCCTTCCACGAACTTCTTTGAACCGATAAGCATGTTGACGGGTGAGTTTGGTTCGTTTATGTCTTCAAAGAGGGATTTGCTAATCGCTGCCCTTTGGACGGTGATGTCTTTTGCTGAGTCTTCTACTAGTTTGAGGAATTTGGGTTTATCGCCGATGTTTATTACTGCAAAATACTTCTCTGCTGTCCCTGCTCTTAGTCCTATTTCGCCTTCAGCTTCCTTTAAGTCGATTAGACAGAGTTTGTGGCCAGTGTTTTCGGGTGAGAGATAGAATATGTCTTTGAATATGCCGTTGTAGATGTCTTGGGCTGAGATGCTGTTTTGGCGGAAATAGGTAAAGTTTCTTTCGGGGTGTCTTGGGGCAAAAACGTCTTTGTTGTCGGCCAATATGCTCGATTGTCCTTTGAGGATGTTGTCGATTAGTTGTTTGATTTCGGTTTTGTTTTCGGTTAGGAGCCAGTTTAGGAATTGGACGACTTTGAAGACGTCGGAGGCTTCTTTTTGGACTTTGCTTCCAACGAATATCCAGAGAGGCTTTTCAATGTTGTACTCTTTGAGGTTTTGGCCTAGCTGCTGGTATTGGATAAGTTGTTCGTAGAATGCCATGGCGTTGGCTAGGAGGAGTGTTTTGGTTTGTTTGTCGTTGAATTCTTTTTTGCCCAGGTTTAGGATGCGGAAGTCTTTGCCGTAGCCGTCGCCGTAGAAGTACTTGTATGAGTAGTCGAAGAGTATGGCTTTTGAGTATTCTTTGAAGGCTTCTTCTTTGCTGCTGTCGATGGCTTGTCCAAAAGTGGCGCTGTATTCAAAGGTGAAGCCGTCTTTTGCCATTTTTTCTCGGGTTTTTTTCCATTTCATGTCCTCAGATTTTTGTCCTTTGTGCCCTTCGTCTACGAAAACGAGGTTTTTTGTGCCCAGCGTTGAGATGTCGATGGTGACGCCTTCGCCTTTTTTGTCTTCGGGCAGTTTTAGTTTGTGTATGCTTATGACTTTGACGGTGTTTTTATCAGCTTCAAAGTAGCCGCCGTTTTCGCCTTGGAAGAGTGTTGCTGGTATTCCGCTTGCTTTCAGTTCGCCTAAGTGCTGTTTGGACATGTCATCTCCAGTTGTTATGAGAATTATATTTTCGTAGTCTATTTTGTTGGGTCCTTTATTGTAGGCTAAGAACTGCCAGTAGTTTGCGTGCATGATGAGGGTTTTTCCGCTTCCAGTTGCCATCCAATAAGCTACTTTTTGAAGGTCTGGACGTCGTGAGAAATAGTTGTCTGATTTCGCTTGTTCCACCCACTGGTTTAACTCGTTTAGAAATCGTATGGGGTTTTGGAAATAGTTGTCAAGATAAATCTCTATAAACAGCAAAGCGAGGTATTGGTAGTATTTGAATGAGATTCTCTCTTCTCTGTTCCGTTTGAGCTTCTGGAAGTATTTTCTAATGTTATCGTCATATTGCCTGAGTTTTCCCTCGGGGAGTGTGTTACCTTTCTTTGAGATCAAAGCATAGTACATGTAACTTCTGCCGTCTTCACCGAAGCCTTCATTGACATCGCTGAACTGTTTAATGTCTGAAACTTTATGCAGACCAAGCTTGTTTGCTATGAACTGGGCAAGCAACAAGTGATTTTCTAAACTGAAACGAGTCTTTAACTGAGCAGAAACTTGGCTTACCTTGGGCATGAGGCTATGCTCCCATTAACCTCTTAAACTCTGGCTCTATAGGTCGCGCATTCTTGACGTAGCTATCACCATTTATGAATATTATATCAAAGTCATTTCCTGCAAGAATTCTACCTTCGATGAAGTTTTTGTCTTTTTCAAGGTCCAACTGAGATAGATTTCGCCATACAATTGCTACTTTTTCGTTTTCCATCTTTCCGAATACCACTCTGTAAGTTCGCTCCTCATCATTTAACGTTAGAACGCGTTCGACAGTAAGACCAAGCAAATAGTTGAAGGTCTCTACTAAATCAACTGTTTCGTCTTTTTCCTCTCCTTTGCTAATTACCTTTATGCGATAATCAAAAGGCATCTTAAATTTCTCCACTGCTAGCTTTGTTGGGCTTTCGCTAGTCTCATATTCTAGAAAATACGAAAGGAAATAATCTGGAAATTTGTCCAATCTTTTCTGTAGCGTTCCATCTTGTGTTTTAAATTCAATGTTATTTAAGGTATCATCATATTGCTCAATTGTCTGATATCTGATAATTTGCTTCTTAGAGCCGTCAGTATCTTGGGGTCTTCCTTGTTTCCAATTTTTAGAGAAGATTACTTTAAGAATTCGCGGTTTAAGGATTGTATCAAAGCATTCATCTGCCTCAATCAGGATGAACTTTCGCCGTCCTTTATCTTCTTGATTGAGATTCAAAACTGATTGCCCAGTAGTTCCTGAACCCGCAAAAAAATCAATTATGTAATTCTGTGAAAAGGCCTGAATTTGAATCAGATGTTTTATTAACTTAGATGGTTTTGCGAAAGAATAATCAATACCTAAATCTTTTAGCTCAGCAGAACTATGCCTGTTCTCATATTTTGTAATTATGTCAACTGGAACTCTCCCCGATTCTTGCCTATCCTTCAGCCATATTTTAGTGTATATGTTCCATTTTGATTGCTGTTTCCTTGAGGACACTAAAGAAGAAGAGTTTGTTTCTTTGAAAATTATATTCCCTTTTTCCAGTTCGCTTTTATATCTCTGATAGGTCCACCTCCAAACTCCGTCACTATTCGCAGGGTCGGTTTGTTTTCCTTCACCGATGACTTCTGGAAAAGTTACTCCTGGCGGAATCACATATTCTCCATCAGGACATTTTATCCAATAACGCTGATTTGGCCTAACGTCCAGTCCTGCTTGGTACAAACCCATTACTCTATATCTCTCGCCTTTCATAATTCCTTCTGTTTCAATCTGATTGTAGACTTTTTCTATCAATTCTTCTGATAGACTTTCCCTGAATGGTTTTGTAGAACTGATAGCCTTTGCATAAACAAGCACGTATTCCACGTTTGGTGAAAAGAAAGTTCCTTTGTTTCCACCAGTTTTCATTAATCTACTAATAACACCAATTCTGTTGGACCTATCAAATATCGAGTCACAAAGTCGAATTAGACTGTCAACTTCATCTTGTCCTATAGAGATGAAGATAACTCCCTCTTTTGAAAGCACAGTCTTAATCGTTTCCAGTCTATCCTTAAGCATAGATAGCCAACTTGAGTGTTGGTAGTTATCTTTGTAAAGGAACTCGTCTCCTCCTGTATTGTATGGTGGATCAATATAGCAAAATTCAATTTTATCCTTCATACATGCTAATAAAAGACTCATTCCTTGAAAATTCTCTGAATTTATTAGAATTCCAGTTATTCGATTATCCAAATCATCGATATCGTTCAATATGCTGTCTTTGAAATTAGAATCAAAGAATTTTGTATCAATAACAAGGGTTGGATTTGCAGCAAGTAGGTCAGCTGTTCGCTCTTCATAATTCTTATCAATTTCTGAAATTTGTCCTTTCGTTTTTTTAAGTTCTTTTTGAAAATCAAATCCAAATAGCTTTAACCATTCATCCAGTTGGTCTTTATTGCTAATTATTTTAGAATAATGTTTCCTATTAATTAGATCAGCAGTAATGCAGTAATCCGTTTTGATAACAAATTTTTTTTTCTCAAAAAGCCTTTTCTGAAAAAGCTCAATCTGATTGAGAAACTCGACGATTTTGGTGGCTATGTTATGTATGGCTTTTGCTTTGGCTGCAAGAATCTTGGCGCCGTTTCCGTCGGTTGCTTTAAGGTCACTCAGGTTCCACACTTCATTTTTGAGGTAGAAGTCAAGTTCGCTCTCTAGGAATCCTTTGAGATTTTTATGAATAAAGAAGTCCCGCGTGTTGCGTTCTACATAGCTGTTCAGGTGCTTTTCTAGTAAAGGTTTTTCTCCTTCAGCGCGTGCTCTGAGTATGCCCGCAACAGCGTTTTCCTTCAACATGGAGGCAATCTTTTCTGTGGCTTCATTGACCAGGGTCGCTTGGACATCCGACCTGCCAAGTCTTGAGGCTTCTTCCTCTGAGAGTCCGCGATAATTAAATCGAATTTCAACCAAACCGGCTGTGTCATCTATGGTTACGGGGTTATCTGGTGAAAGTATGAAGTACTTCTTTTCACCTTTAACGTTCCCTGCCTCAACTTTGGCTTCAGTTAAAACAAAAGTTACAAGGTATCTCCCAGTTCTGAAACTGTATTTTTTGAAAAATTCTCCAGTCTTAACATAGTACATGTCGTTGGTTGCCCAGTAAAGAGCAACTTCTTCACCATTGTAGGGAATATGGTACTTGTTTTTTCCACCATACCGACGCTTAGGAATAAAATCGCCCTTATCATAATATCGAGAAAAGAACTCGTAGATGTGGTTGAAAACGTCACTTACCTGAGACTGCGTAAGCTTAGCCTCTTCAAGTAGTCTCTTTTTATCAAGGTACTGTTTGACCTTTGGCGCATCCTCATTCCTTTTAACGTTTCCCTCGCTGTCTAGAGTGCCCTCACCAAAATCACGAACAATCTCAGCCCTCAGCTTGTCAACTTCACTCTTCAAATCAGCCTGCCCAGCTTGACTATATTCCTGAAACTGCCTTTCAGCCTCAACAATCAAATCCTGCTCAATGAACTTCTCAATCTCTTTTCGCTTAAAATTCATAATTCGGTAAATGCCAAAATCAAGGTCCTGATTATCAAACTGGAACAACTCTCTTAGTAAACTCTTGACTTTTTCTCTAACATCTTCCTCAATCTGAACCATAATTACTTCCTCCACCTGCAAATTTGGCTCTGGTCACACCGCTCGCAGCTCTTGCCTGGAGTGGGCTTAAACTTGCGTTTAGTTATTTGCTCTACAACCTTTTGTGCGTTTTGCTTCGCTTCAGCTAAGGGCTTAGCCGAGACGTCAACAGGTTTTACGTCTGCATCATCAAGATACGCCACAGAACCGCTGGAAACAGGTCTGCCCATAGTCTTCAAACCTGCAGTGTAAAGCCGAATTTGAGTAGAAACCTCTTCTAGGGTTCGAGCTTCTTCTGAACTCTTGTAATCCCTAACTTCCAATTCACCGCCGCTTCGCAGGATAACATCGACCTTACCCATTATCGTTGCACTCGTAACACCTTCATCGTGGATCGGAAACTCCAATCGGTACTCAACTTCCTCTATTCGCTTCAAGTCGTCACCATACTTCTGGGTAAAAGTCACTAGCCGCTTCTTTGCACTATTCTTAAAGTTATCAAGAACAACACCGCCAACAAACGGCATATGAAAATCCGCATCAACACTCGTAGCCACAGCACTAACTGGACTGTAGCCTTCTTTGACAAGTTCACCAGCCCGCTTGAGGCAATAATGCATACCATTGCCATAACCAATTGCAGGGTTAAGCTGTGGCTGATAGCCCCAAAGCTCCCGCAACAAATACATGTGCGGACAAATATCGAAGGTCACAATCTCGCTTGCAGAAAAAGTCTGAATTTCATCCGACATCAAGCCAGGATGAACAACAATGGGCGGAATAGCCGCACCACTGCTAAGCGGCACAGCATAACGCAAATCCATATCATCAATGAACTGGCTCCTAGACACACTTCTAGTTAATTTTTCAAAATGACTAACGACCAAAGCATCCCGCGCCCTAGTAATGGCAACATAAAACAGACGCCGCTCATCATCAATGTCGCTCTCATACCGAGCAACATCAAACATATCCCTAGGCACATCACACCAATTCTGCTCTCGCCCAACCATGCAGGACGGAAAACGCCTAGCCACAGTAGAGAACAGAAAAACAATCGGCCACTCTAACCCCTTAGCCTGGTGAACCGTCATAACTTGAACCGCGTCAACTCCACGAATATCATCTGAAGGCTGCTCCTCATAAGCAGCAATCGCATAGGTATTCATGAACCAGCATAGACTCTTCAAGTCCCGCTCCCAATCAGGACGGCGCCCACCAAAACGGTTAGCAGACTCGAAATCAGTGAGAAGATTGTTAAATCTGCCCAAGTTAGCCATGACCGCAGCGTCATTCCGGTCTGTATAATCCAAATTGCGGTAGCCCAAAGCGGTTAAAACGTCATAGTAAATCTTGGTAAAATTGTTGTAAGAAGGCTTCGCAGAATTCAAATCCTCCTTAATCGCCCTCAGCTTTTTCTCCGCATCCTTTGGGTGACCATGAGTGTGCGCTGCATCCCAACAAGCTAAAGCCGCAGTCAATAAGTCATCGCCTTCAATTTTCTCACTCCAGTTATGCGCATCAGGAGTCCAAAAGCCGTCATTCCAGAACCAAGAAAATATCATGCCAACAGCTTGCGCTTCATCTCTCTTGAAAAGACCAACCTTTCCACCCACGATATACGGAATATGCCTCCTCTTCAACTCATCGATAAGAGAACCTGCAGAAGTGCTAACGCTTCTTGTTAAAACTCCAAAATCCGAAAGCTTTACCCCATCATTAGTTGCCATAAGAGCTTCAATCTGATTAGCAATCCATCTAGCCTCAGCCTCAGGAGTCTCATTACTGGAAACAGCAACAAACCCTTCTTCAGACCGAGTAGGATCCATCGCATCATAATGCGCTCTGGTAAAGGTACCTGCAAATTTGTTGGCGTTCCAAACAATACGCTTCCCGCTTCGCCTATTCTCATTAATACTGACCAACATTGCATCAGGGAACTTCTTTGAAAACTCAGAAAAGAACCGCTCATCCGAACCACGCCACTGATAAATGCTCTGCCGAGGGTCACCAACAACAAATACGCTTCCGTTCTTACCTATGTACTCAATCAATTCAGCCTGCGCTCGATTAATATCCTGATACTCATCAACCAAAAGATGCTTAACACCACTAAGCCTATCCGGAGCCTCCCGCAGCTTCAAAACTGCCTCATAAATAATCCTGCCAAAAGTCAACAACCTATGCTCCTGCAAAAGCTCCTCATACCATTTTAACTTCCTAAAAAACTCAGACGCCCGCTTCTCAAGCGCTTTCTCATCCAACATCTCATCCCAAGCCATGTTAACCGTCCGCAAAAAAGTCCGACAACATTCAGCATAAGAGCCACCTAGCTTATGGATGCCCTTGTTCCACCCGTGGCGCATCAGAAAAGCAATCTCTTGATTATCATCTAAGACATCATAATTACCGAACCTAAAGTGATCTTCCAAAACTCTCTTGGCATAAGCATGAATAGTTCCCACGTACATCTCACCAAGATTAGCTGTCGCCGCCTCTCCACAAATCTCTCCAACCCGCTGATAAACACGGCTTTTCATACTCTGAGCCGCCTTCTCAGTAAAAGTAATCGCAACAATCTCAGAAGGATTCACACCCTCAACCGCAAGAAGATAAACAATCCGCCTAGTCAACGTCTCAGTCTTCCCAGCACCAGCCCCAGCAATAACCCGATTATACCGAGACTTGGACAAAACCGCCTCTTTCTGGTCATCCGATAAACGAGTTGGAGTGTTCAAAATCTTTTCAATTAGAGCAGACTCAACTGTAGCCAATTCAAATTAACCCCAGACTTGCATTAGACTGATACCACAAATAGTCCCTTACAGATAATATGATTTACGTATTCCAAGTCAATACAACAGGCAACCAAAATATCAACGAAAATCTTAAACCACAAATCAACCAAACAAGCGAGCCCTGTAAGTTATAAATCGAGCTATATTCATTTTTACTCACCTCTCTCCACGGAGCTGCAGTGTAGTTTCTTCACTTCCCTTTTATGCAATCAGCGGCATAGGCACAAAGCCCCAGAGTGATTCCTATGAAAAAGAAAACAACACTACTAGCCACAGAAGAGGAGCTCTTAGTTGATTTGACCTTTCATGGGGTTCCAGCCTCGCTTATAACAGAGTTCGCAGAAAAAATCGTTAGACCATACTACAACGGCAACTTAAACGCTGCCATACAAGACCTGCTCTACAAAACCCTTGCAGAACAAGACTACATCCTATCCCATGTCACGCACATCCGCGCATAGGAGCATTGCAAGATGGGAAAGACCGTTGAATCTTACCGGATGGCATTAGAAGCAGAGATTCATAGGTGGGATGGATTTGCGAGAGCATTGCGTAAGGAAGACCGAGAGGCTTTTGAGGAGATGATGGACATGTGCAGAAGCTACGCTATGGCAAGCAGCAACGCTACTAACCCCATAGTTTTTGAGCCCATGATCATGTCGATGGTACTGTTCCTGCAGAGGAGGATAAACCAGCTTGAGAAGCAATTGAGCGCAATCTACCAACAGGCAAACGGCGCCAAATCAGAAGACCCACTGAGAAGCAACCAGCCACTAAGACAGATTCAAGCGGAGGTGGATCCACACGGTTAAGATGGTTTTCAGCAGGGAAGTCAGAGAGCCTTATAAGGAAAACGGTAAAAAGAAATTTGGCGTCCACTACGAAGACGTTGAATTCATGTTCCCCAAAGAGCACAGCAAAATGCTCAGACCCATATTCAGCGGAGACTATGACTTTGACGCCAAAGAAGAAAACGGAGTATTCACTTTCACCCTAACGCCGAACCAAAACCTCATACACAAGAATTCAGATGACGCAAATCAACAGCAAACCTGACATCCGCAAGGCTTCACTTTGACAGGAAACTCAGTGAAATGGTTAAGCCCAAAGGTCCCTTTAAGATTACATCAAATGGCGTGTTGGAGAGTGAGGATATGGCTAAATTCCAGAGGCGGTGGGCAAACAAACGTTACAAAGGAAAAAATCGTCGATACCCAATCTACTCAGTGAACTTTCCAGCCGAGCTGAACGAGAAAGTCGAAGCCAAACGCCAAAAAGACTACGACCTGACATGGAATGAGCAGGAAACAGACAAGGAAGAGAAAATCACCATAACCTTCACCAGAAACAAACAACAAGACAAACCAGCATAAACCATAGCAATAAGTCACTTGCCCACCGCAAAAGCATTTTCGGAACCTGGTTTGTTTTGTCTCGGCTAGAAATGCAATGGGAAAAACGTTTCTAGCGCTAGAAAAACCCGAAAAACCCCTCGACAAAACCCGAACAAAAACCGACAAAAAACCATTGTTGCCACTTATTTTTTACATGAACCTGTCAATTTTGGGAACATGGGACTTTTTAGCGATTTTTACCCAAGGCGTTTCTAGCGCTAGAACAATTTTGCGACGGGTCAAAGCAGCCAGAACAGTGTGGGTTAATGTGATAAGCCACTTCCGCCGCCTTCTAGTTTCCTTCCAAGCTGGAGAAGGGCTGGAAAACTTTGGCGCGGAAGAAAACCAAAAACAAAGCCAAGGGCACCGAGCTTGACGTCTTCAAAGACCGTGCAGGCAGAGCTAACCATGCCATCTTCGAAGTCCTCGCCAAAACCAGCCCCCAAATCATCAAGCAGATACTCAAAAGGATAAGCCGATACAAAGGCTTGGAAGAAACCTACTACGCAAGCCTAACCAAACGGTTGCATGCACTGCAAGAAACAGGTTACATATATGAAATCAAGCACGTACAAGAAGGCGCCAAAAATCCGACGAAATATGAGTTGCGAATGAAAGCCTACCTCGCCATGCTCCTCAAAGAATACAGTATGCAAGAGATTTTGGACAAAGCAACTGATACGCAAACAGCCAGTTTAATGCTAGTTCTGCTGGACATCCTCTTATCTGAAAAAAGCTAATCAGAAAACCAATTCCATTGTTATTTTGCACGACTCTACTAAACATTATATAAACTGAAACACATTAACTGTAACCAGTCATGGGTTGAATTGCCATGAGAATTGATGCTGCTGTCAAGAATATTGAGAATTTAAAAGACTATTTTTTCAGTGTTCCAGATTATCAAAGAGAATATGTTTGGAAAGCAGATAAGCATGTTGCACAGTTTTTAAACGACATATATGATGAATTTCTTCATAACAAAAGCCAACAGAAGAGCCATAACTATTTCATTGGTTCTGTAATAGCTGTGGAACGAGATGGCGCCCGGGAAGTAATTGATGGGCAGCAAAGGCTAACAACAATCATAATCACATTTTGTGCCTTAAGAGATTATATTAAGAATAATCCGCATCCAGCAGGTTTATCCAAAGAAGAACAGGAATTCAGAGATGAACTTCTGAATAAGATTAGAGTATTGCTGTATGAATATTCTATAAGCGATAAGAAAAGAAAACCAAGAATGACTCTTCAATACGAAGACAGCAGGGACTATTTAAGCAAATTAATTGAAGAAAACGAGTACAAAGGGAATGACACGAACTCTATTAAAAGAATGAAGGAAGCTTACGGAACTATAAATGATTTCATTAAAAAGATGGATGCAAAACCCCTGAACAATTTCATTCAATACTTTATGGTTAATGTTGAAATGGTTTTCATCGAACCTGACAACATCAGTAGTGCACTTAAAGTGTTTGAAACGATCAACCAGAGAGGTGTTGGTCTAAATGCAATGGATCTCCTCAAGAATTTGATTTTTAGGAAAGCCACGGAAGGAGACTTCAAGATAATCAAGGAAAAGTGGCAAAAGATAACAAAGGAATTGGAAAAATGCGAAGAAGGAGATAGGCCGCTACGGTTCTTGCGTTATTTTCTGATGGCAAAATATTTCAATGGTATACTTAGAGAAGACAATATTTATGATTGGGTTATTTCAGAGGAAGGAAGGGACAGTATTAAGTATGATATGAAACCAATCGAATTCGTAGAAGAGCTTCTGCGAAGTGTGGAGAAATAC
>JAXDAO010000086.1:0-4883 GCA_034679745.1 Bathyarchaeia archaeon | reverse complement strand
GAGAACCAACATCTGAAAAAGCGATATTAGCGTAATTTCGATAATGGAATAGTCAATCGGCATAATTTTTAGCGATACTTACATAAATCTTGAATTGCACCTTTTTTTATAACAAGGGATGATTATGAAATCTAGAAATTCTTCGGAGGAGCCTCTTTTGATTTTGCTCCTTAGGATGCGGTATGTCTGCCGATAAAGGGCCTTTCGAGATAGAACAAACAACAAAGCAAGGGTATGCAGGCAAATGTCACGAGTGCGGAGCAAACAACTTAGTTCACGATGTTGACACAGGAGAAACAATATGCTCTGACTGCGGTTTAGTTCTATACCAACAAATGATGAACAAAGGACCCGAATGGCGAGCATTCACCTTAGAACAAAAATCATCTAGAAGCAGAGTCGGTTGCCCAACTTCTTACTCAGTACATGATAAAGGATTATCTACAACCATTAGCCAAATCGACAGAGATGCTCTTGGGAGGAGATTACCGCTATCAACAAGACTGCAAATGTGGCGACTGCGCAAATGGCAGATACGAAGCAGAGTAAATTCCTCAGGAGACAGAAATCTTGCGCAAGCCATGTCCGAACTAGATAGACTAACTGATAAACTCTACTTGCCACAAGCGATTAAAGAAAAAGCAGCTGTAATATACCGAAAAGCACTCGATAAAGGTTTAGTGCGAGGGAGGTCCATAGCTACTATTGTCACAGCGTCTCTCTATGCCGCCTGCCGAGGAACTAGAACCCCAAGGTCACTTCGTGAAATCGCTGAAACAAGCTTGGTCAATAAAAAAGACGTTGCCAGATGCTACCGATTAATACTAAGAGAACTTGACGTGAAAATACCCATAGCTGACCCGTTAATGTACGTATCAAAAATTGCTCTTAAAGCCGAAGTTTCAGGAGTCTCTCAGGGTAAAGCAATTGAAATCCTAAGAAAAGCGAGGCATAAGCGCATAGCAACAGGAAAAGATCCGATGGGCATCGCTGCTGCTGTATTGTACATTGGATGTCTGCAAAATAACGAAAAGAAAACCCAAAAAGAAATCGCCGACGCCGCAGGTGTAACAGAAGTCACTGTCAGAAGCCGTTACAAAGCGCTTCAAAGAGAGTTGAATTTAGAAATTCCAGACGCCAAAACCCAAAACTTTTCAATAATTCAATCCCGAAAGTCTAAGGCTTCTTTGTTTTTCGCTTGAATAAGATACTCATTAATTACATCGTTTAAGATCTATGGATTACCAGTCTCTGCCATTAGATTGCTAACCACAAACGAAAACAAAACAAAAATTAAAAATACATATTCAAAAAAATATTTTGTGTTTATACCTTAATGCGGGCGTAGCAACTTGAACTAAATTTTTAGAAATAAATATTGACGATCAAAATTCAAATCGTACATTAGTGTAAATGTAAAAATAAAAAGGAAATGGAGGGGAAGATTTACTTTTTTTGTGCTTATTTGCGTTTCTTGTAAGCAATTACTCCAACTATTACCACGACTATGGCGATTACTGCTGCTCCTATGTAGAGATACTCAACTGGTGTTCCAGTCTGAGTTGGCTCGACTGTGGGTTGAGTTGTATCGGCTAGTTCTGCTACCGTCCAGGTTGAGAAGTGATCTGTATTGCAAACTAGGTAGCCGTTTTGATCCATGAAACTTTCAACTGCTTGCCATTCTGCTCTTGTTTGATTCCAGTACATCCAAGATAGCTGTTCAACGTTTACTTCTCTGCCAAATTCTTGGTCAAGCTCAGTTTGGTTGATTAGTAAGCGTATTTGGGCGTTGAGTTGCATTTGCGCGTTGGGTTCTATTCCTAAGTAGAAGTTTAGGTTCCGTTCTTTCACCTGTTCGCCTTGGAGTGGTGAGCGATACATGTTCATTGTTAGTGTCATGGTTTGGTTTGGCTCAATTGATAGGGCTAAGACTTTGGGTGTAACGTTTGGGTCTGAGGTGAAGATGACTTCGCAGTTTTGTGAGCAGTTCATGAGCATGGTCATGTTTTTGTATTGGAACAATCCTGGTTCTCCAGCTTGGATTTGCTGCATGTCTGCGTTGGGGGTCTCATCTGTTTTGTTGTATTGCACAGCATTATCCGGAGCACCGGGCACATCTGGATACTTTCCCTGACCTGAAATTAGAGGACCCGCAGCCTGTTGAGTGTTCTCAGCTGCTAAGCATAGCGGAACAAGATATGCTACAAATAGCAGCATTAAAACGGCTGCGGATGTTTTTTTTGTGTTAAGTTCGGGCTTCATATTGCATCACAAGATACAATACGTAAAGATTTACTTAAGGGACACTTTGAAACAATCGTTTCACCGTTAGCCCATGGCAGAATTTTAGCTTAAATCAAAGCTATTCCCAGAATCCAAATCAAAAAAGCCAAATACAGAAAATTTGAAAACATCATCAACAATCTGCAATCTCCCTGCAACAAACCAAAGAACCAGCTTTCAAAGATTAACAGGCAACTTATATGAGCAAAAAAAAGTAAAGTTCGTAACTTAACTTCATGGATCTGCCCGCGTCCCGTTTTAAATTGCCTAAACTTAATCATGGAATATGCTGAATTAGGTAATTGAAACGCTCGTACCAACATGTTCCTTAATAAACACGAATCAAAAAGGTATTGTTGATTAAAATGAAGAAAGCCATCAGTATCGTATTGATGTGTATGATTGTTCTAGGTGCTTTTTGTTTAGCAGCAACCATTTCCCCTGTAGCAGCAGACGAGAACTATAATGACCACAGCAATGAGGTAAGTCCAGGCGACGGCGTTCCACCAGATGACGGTATGACAAGAGAAGAACCGAGGACAAGATTCAAGGACGCATAAAGCTCCTTTCACCCTTTTTATTTTTATAAAAAACGCAACGCAAATATCTCAATTATTTCAGGGTAGTGCGTATTTACAATACACAAGAATCTTAAGCTAAAACAACCTAAGGAAGTATGATATCATATGAAACACATTAGCGTAAGCGTTGCAACAATAATAATACTCACCTTTCTGCTATGCCCAGTTCTAAATGTCATTGTTGAAGCCCAAGGAACCTACACAACCCAAACAACTACAATCAAAGTCTACCGAGACGGTTTAGTACATATAACCCAAACCTTAACAGTAGACGAATTGCAGTCTGCAGTAAGCATTCCCATACTATCAACCTCAATTGAAAACTTGATAGCTTTAGACGAAAACAACATCACAGTCGATTATGTTTTTAACAGTACAACTTTGACGGTTTTCAGTTTAGGAGCAAACCAAATAGCCATAGAATACGACACACTTGTCTTGACTAACAAGCAAGCTGAAGTGTGGACTATACAGCTAACTAACCCCTACGATGTTAAGCTGGTTTTGCCGTTTAACTCCACAATCGTCTACTTAAACCAAGTACCGACCTTAATTGACACCACGGGTGACGAATTAACTTTGTCTATAGGTCCCAATCAATGGGAAATAAGCTACATAGTTCCACTCCAAGAGGATAGCCAAGACGATGGAAGTTCAATTGCGCCGTTTCCAATTGGGTACCTCATAGTTGCGGCAGTCATAGTGGCTGTTGCCATAGGTATTGTTGCTTGGCTTTTGATGCGAAAACGAAAAATTAACGTAAAAAAAACCTTAAGCAAAAACCCAACGTTGAGCAAAGATGACAAAGCCGTTATAGAGTTTTTAGCTGAGAAGGATGGTAAAGCTTTTGAAGCAGAAATACGCCAACGATTTCCAGACATGCCCCGGACAAGTCTTTGGAGACTGGTTAGACGCCTCGAAGGCTTAGAGATCGTCGAAATCAAACGGATAGGGCTGGAAAATCAAGTTATCTTAATTAAAAAATAAAAAGGGTTATTTTTTTTATGGTTTGCCGCCGTTGCCGCCAAAGCCGGGACCGTTGCTGCCAGAGCCTGATGGTCCTTGTTGGTTCATCTGTTGGTTGATTGCTTGCTCCATTTGCTGAACCATGTCGCCTGCTTGTTCGCAATCTTGAAGTGCGCCTTCAAAGTTTTGTTCATTTAGTGATGTTTGAACGCGGTTTTGGATAGTATCTACGAATTGGCTTTCACTTTGATAGCCGAAGGATTGCAGTATAGAGTCGACGTTGGCTCCTGATTGTCGGCCGTAGCGGAATCTTTCTTGTATGCGTTCTTGTAAGCCTTGGCAGTAGTTGTTTAGTCGCCATTCGTTTGTGATTTCAGCTTCCTCTTTTAGGTACTGATAAACCCCAACTATGCTTTGCTTAGCTTCTAAGAATGCAGCTCTTGCATCAACCAAGTTTCCTGCAAGCAACGCATCTTTAGCGTCACCTAAACGACCTGCAGCCTCATCAAGTGAGTCTTTGATGTCTTGTGGGGCATCCTCAGGTAAGACATCGCGTAGACGCTCAATTCTGGCTAACTCGCGGTCGATAGCTTCAAGCATTCCTTGACCTTCAGCTACTACGCTGGGTTTAAGGCCAGCTTCTGCAAGGATACCCTGAATAGAGCGGTAAACGTCTCTAAAGATTCCTAAAGCTTCAAGTGCATTGTCAACAGCAACATCATATTCAGTGGCTTCAAGCGCGTCTTTCGCATCTTCCAATTTATCAGCGCCTTTGTTGTATTGGTCTTTTAGACCAGCTTCTTCTATTGCTGTGGCAACGTCAGGATTTGATTCCACTGAGTCTATTAGAGCCTGAACTTGAGAGGAAGCTCTCTCAGCAACAGAAACAATCTGGACGGCAGAGTTGGATTGAAATTGACCTTGCGCCAGAACAGTAAGTGGAGTAATCGCCAAAACAAGTAAGGTTAGGACGGCTAATGCGGTTATTTTGTTTTTGGGTATCATTTTTCTTCACTGAGAGTGTATAGGGCACGGCATTAGTTAAGGGACACT
>JAXDAO010000085.1:0-4046 GCA_034679745.1 Bathyarchaeia archaeon | reverse complement strand
GTTCGGACTCACCCTCCCTCAAAAACATTGGCAGAATATGGTCAGTTAAGCTATAAATACCATCTTGACAAGAAAATTGAAACCGTATCATATGCAGTAAATTTATTAATTTAACCCATACTGCTTTAGCTAGGCGAAACCTGTGTGTCCATAGCAACCAAATTCAAGAGCTTAAACGGCCCTCAGCTAGCAGCTATAGCTTTCTTTGTGACCACAGGAATTATGCTTTTAGCATTTTTACCTCTAAGCGGATTTCCACCTCACCTCGGCTTCTTAGGCATAGTGAGCTTCATTACCGCTTATAGCCTCTTCACCAAACGTCCTTGGACTAAATGGCTACTCTTCATTCTCCTAGTGACAATCACAGTCTTCTCGTTATATACTTTGTATGCGGTTGGGTTTAGTAACATCCTCGTTACATTGAGCATGTTGGGCTACGCCATTCTAACATGGATCATCATAATACTTATACGCAAAAGATAAGTCTAAACTCTGCCAGCTGAACCACGCAAAAGCGTAACCGCCACTTGCTTGTCTACCTCAATAAACTGTTCATTTTCACCAATCTCCACAAATCCATCAGCTACAGCCAAAGCAGACACAGGACCATTCACTTCTATAGGTTCAGCTATCAAACGGCAAGACCTATCAAACTCCAATTTAACCATGAGAAATGTTCGACTTCCTTTAGCCCCAAACATTTTAGAACCTGAAAATCCAACCAGAGTCTTCAGTACGGATGCTGGTCTGCCGGCTAAACGATAAACATAGGACCTAGCAAACAAATTGTAAGTCAGAAGTGCAGCCGATGGATTATTAGGCAACAAAAAAACAGGCTTCTCATCAACAAACGCCAGAGCCATTGATTTCCCAGGCTTAATCGCAACACCATTAATAACGAGCCCCGGCTCTCCTAACGAATCTATGAGCAGGGTAACGTCTGGTTCACTACCACAAGCAATAACCATATCAGCAGAGGCAACAGCTGTCCTCAGAACTCTCAATATAGACTCTTTTTCTTCGGGAACAACACCAAAGTAAACAGGTTTACCGCCACATTCCATTACTGCAGCACACAAGCTATAGGCATTGAGATCATAGGTCTTTCCCGCTGTCAATGTCTCCGATAGTTCACAGACGTCATTACCTACTGATAATACTGCCACAATGGGGATTTTGAGAACTTTTATTTGTTTTAGTCCTAACGACGCTAAAACACCAATTTCTGAAGGACCCAAGACCTGCCCCTTCTTTAGTACAACACTACTCTTTTTGATGTCCGAACCCTTCTTTCGCAAATTATCATTTAAAGCTACAGACGCATAGACCTGCAAAGAGTTGTCTTCACGCTCACAGTCATCAATGGAAATAACTGCATCTGCACCTTCGGGCAAAAGGGCTCCTGCAGCAATCTCTACAGCTTCGCCCCCATTGAGCTTAAGATTGTATTCTTCACCAACAACTATGCATCCAACAACCTTCAATTGGACAGGTTGTTCTTCTCCTGCGCCCAAAGTGTCCTCCGAATGAACAGCGTAACCATCTATGATTGATGTATTAAAAGAAGGAAGATCAATCTGCGAAATAACATCAGCATTAACTACTCGGTTATAGGCTTCCAGCAAAACAGTCTCTTCTTCGCCCAAAAAGGTCGGTTTAAAATTGGCTTCAATAGTTCTTTTGGCTTCATCAAACGTTAACAGTTTCCTAAACACTGCAGAGTCACACAGTAGCAGATACTGCTTAGCGTAAAAATCTATCGAAGAAGTAAAAATAGTCAACTATAGAAAACTCAAAGATGCTTGTGTTTTGAACTCTGAATGGTCATCTTTTTTAAAAGAATCTTGAGATCATCAGGTTGACCATAAATAACCACTTTGCCATCGACTTGCTTTCTGATCTGCAAGGTTTGATCTTTAGCCATTCGTTCTATACATTTTACTGAAAAGTCATTTGTTGGTTCAATACGAATCCATTTTTGATCTCTAGGAACACCTGTAACAAAATTATCTAATCCAATAGGTACTTCACATTCTCTATCATTTGCTTCTTCAAGGCGTCTTAGCCACCCGTCCACTTTCTCTGAGCCAAAAGTCTTCTGACCTTCGGTCATAATGTAAGCTTCCGCATTTGCCAAGTATTCTTCAGCCTTCTGTAATGCGCTGCCATTAGTAGCATCTGTATAAGAGAGTTGAATCATCGACTTCGCGGCTCTAAGATCTTCAACTACCTTGGCAGGGATAGTTACGCCTGATTTTTTAAGTTCGAGCATCATGTCTTCAAGAACCTTCCAAGATACCAAGTTGTGACTCATAACTCGTTGCCTCTGACCTGTTCTAAACGATTTGCGTTATTAAGGATTGATTACTCGATAGCAAAGATAGAATCTATTTTTCTGCGCTTGTGGCCATAAACGCTTTGGCTAAGCGGGTAGTTTTTCCGCTGTCTTTGGATTCAAGCAGCTCTTTTATGAGATTGTATTGGCGCTGGTAAATATGGCAGTTTTTTGAGTGAAAAATGAGTTTCCCTGTTTTTAGCGATAAATCTCCGCGCTCATTGATTTCTGAAACGAAGGCTTCATTGAAAAGTTGCAACCCAGCAATGTTGGCGGGTAAACCTCCATAAGCATCCCAACTGCGGAAATAGCATGTAAGATGCATTTCACCGTCAAGAATTTCCGTGTCGATTAGACTTAGACAGGGGGGTTCGCTTTTCTTATTCTTTTCATCGTATTTTTTTATGTCTGTTGGAAGTCTAATTACCATCGTAACTTGGCGGTCTCTTTGTTCTTCTATGTATCTTTTGATGGCTTCTTCAACTTGGTTAACAGGATGATTCAATCGGCTACCATATGTGTAGGTTTCATCTTCTTGTTTTTCGCCGCACCAAAGGTATTCTAATGCATAGCCTTGGACATATTTGAAGTCGCAGGGAGCCTTATCGCTTACAAGGGGCCTATTCTCGGGATGCGTAATCTCTATTGAGAGGTTAAGTTTCCTGGTTTCAGTTTCTTCTGAGCCGAAGCCAACTTTGAAAATGTCTCCTTCTTTCCATATGTTACTTAATACTTTAAACCAAGCGTCCGGGCAGTCGAAGGCGGTTATTTTTACATGTTTCATGTTCTCTGAAAACATTGTTGCACTATATTTAATTGTTTTTGGCTCCATACCACAATGATTATAATACATTAAGACATAAGATTTATTAATAGATTGAATTTTCAATAGAATAGCAACCAAGACAGCAAGTGGGGAAAACATGAAGATAGAATCATCAGGAATCATCTCAACTATTCGATTCAGGATAGAGAGCGTTCTAAAGGAAAGAAAAGCATTCGACCCAAGTTCTGCAGCTGATCTTCAGCAAACCACCATTAATTTTCAGGCAATGTTAGACGTTATGGAGCAGAGCGGCTTAATCTGGAAAACAACCGATGGCAAAATTTTCATGACACAAAAAGGAATAAGAGAGCAAATACGGGGCTTCAGCGTAAGCAATAACACGCCCTCAGGCAGAAAATTCATCCGGTTTTCACGCAACAAATAGTTGCGTCAACGTTTTTATTATATATAAAATGAAAAAAGGTTTTTAGGCTTAGTATGGCATTCCGCCCATACCGCCCATTCCACCCATAACACCCATGCCGCCCATTCCTCCCGGGGGCATTGGAGGCATCTTGCCGCCGCCTTTGATGCTGATGAGGTCGTCAATTTTGAGAATCATGTTGGTGGCTTCGGTGGCTGATTTTATGACTTGTTGCTTTACACGGAGTGGTTCAACAATCATCTTTGGGCACATGTCAATGATTTTGCCTGTGTTAACGTCGATGCCGAAGTTTTTGCTGTCTGCTTTTTCATGTTGGGCGCGTAATGCTACCATTATGTCTATAGGATCTAGGCCTGCGTTCTCGGCGAGTGTTAAGGGAATCTCTTCGATTGCTTCTGCGAAGGCTTCAACTGCTAGCTGTTCTCTACCGCCGACTTTTACTGCGAATGCTTTAAGGCCTTTTGAGAGTTCAGCTTCTGGTGCGCCGCCGCCTGCGACTA
>JAXDAO010000084.1:0-6562 GCA_034679745.1 Bathyarchaeia archaeon | reverse complement strand
GTAAAAAAGGGAAGTTCTATCAAATGTTGTCCAACATGAGCCTAATTGTGGGTTTTATCGTCTTGATCCTAATTGTTATGTCGGTTGCATCAAGCTTATTGCAAGGATAGGCCAGTTCGTATCCTTTTGTGCCTCCCGCAGCTCTTTTCGTGCTGATGTTCGAGTCCGATCAATAAACAAAAATCTTATTGACACTTTTTGTCTTTTAGCAGTTTTAGTAATGCCTCTTTACCTTCTGCCGCAGTGAGCGGGATCTCGTCGATGTAGCCCCGTGCCTTCAATTCACCGAACAAATCCACGATAGTTGGTGGTTCTAGCCCTGAGGCTTCAAGCATTTTCTTGTCCTGTAGCACCTCAGTGGTTTTGCCTTCGCAGAGCTTTTCTCCTCGGCTAATGACTACTATGCGATCTGCCAATTCAGGTATAGCTTCTGCATCGTGAGTGGAAACGATGATTGTTGTGCCTGCTCTACTTAATTCATTTAGTGTTTCGATTAAACCCCTGCGCGAAACAAGATCCAGGTTAGCTGTTGGCTCATCGAGTATTAGCAGCTCAGGTTTGAGGACAAGTGCCGTTGCAAGTGAAACCTTCTTTTTTTCTCCAAAGCTAAGCCGATGAGGAGGTCGATCCCTCAAATGCTCAATTCCCATTTTATCCAATACATGAGCACTCCGCGCTTTGATGTCTTCTTCGGGCAACTTTAGGTTCTTTGGTCCATACTCCACGTCTTCGATAACACTGGGCGTGAATAGTTGATCATCAGGGTCTTGGAAAACAATGCCTATGCGTGACCGGAACTTTTGGAAGTCTTTAGAAGTAGTTTTTTCGCCAAAAACCGTTATTTCTCCGTTCTTGGGAGTTAAGAGCCCGGCTATTAACAGTATAAGGGTTGATTTACCTGAGCCGTTTGGGCCAAGTAGAGCTAAGCGTTCGCCCTGCTTTACTTCGAGTGAGACACCGTGGAGTGCTGCCACTCCTGCTGGATAGCTGAACTTGACATCCTTCACTGATACGATGGATTCTATCAAAAAGTCGGGTCTCCTTAGAGCAATGCAAGTAGTGCAAACGCGATTATCACAGATGACGTAAAGGCGACGTCGCGAATACGGAGTTTTGGCATGGAGTTTTTGTTGTCGTTTTCGATTTGAAAGCCTCGTGCTTTCATGGCTAAGTAGACGCGTTCGGAACGTTCGTAGGTGCGGATGAAGAGTGAGCCGATGATTGCGCCCAAGTCTTTTAGGGCTTGCAGGTTAAGAGTACGTTTGTGCACGTAGGTACGTGCTTCTTTTGCGATGAGTACACTTTGGGCTTCCTCTATCGAGACGAAGAAGTAGCGGTATGTTAAACTGAAGAGTTGAATCATAATTGTGGGAACTTTAAGGGTTGCAAGCATCTTTAAGGTTCTGTCAAAGCCTGTAGATAAGATTAGCAGGGTTAAGGATGCGACACAGAACCACACACGGACAGTGAAAACTGCTAATCTGCTTAAGCCCTCAGCTGTTACAGCTAGGTTTATGCCGCCGAAGGTTGATGCCCAAACAGGGGTCCCGACGGTTAAGAAAAGTACTGGAATTGAAATTACTGCAGCAAACACTGGAATTAGGGCTGTTCTTGAGAAGAAGTGCTTAAGTGGAATACGTGATGCAGTGGCTAAAACGATTGGAACGATACAAATCGCCAGCAGATATGAGAGGTTGCTGATGAGGAGCGAGGCTACTATCATACCGATTATGGCGACTAGTTTAGCGATGGGGTTGATGGCTTGCATGACGCCTTTTTTGCTGCTCAAATCCTCTACATAGACGAGTGATTCTGCGCCTTCCACCAAATCTCTGAGTGATTGAGGTAACCTCATTGTTTTTCTCCCTTCTTTTTTTGGATTAACTTAGCTACTCCAAATCCTGTTGCAAACAGAAATAACGTGGCTACGACGCCGACAACAAGGGCTATCAATTGGCTCTCTGAGCCTCCGATTGTGTAGTCCTTGAATGGTGCATTCCAAATAGTTCGTTCCTGTGCACCCAACTCTTCGGCTTTCACATCGAAGGTTTCAAGTGCAAAAGAAAAGACAAAAACGCCTAGTACTACGAACATTAAGGCAGCTGCTAAACCAATGATAATTGTTTTCTGGTTTTTTGCCACTATACTCCTGCCTCCATTTTACTCTTAAACAAGCTGAGTTTACCTAAGATAGGGCTGCTATGTAAAATGTCAGGACGTAACTTGAGAAGTGTGCCTATGATTATTACTGTGACTATTCCTTCTGCGATGCCGATTACTGAATGATTGATGGCCATCGCAGGTATTGTTACGCTTAAGCCATACTGGAATACTGGTTGGGATAAGCTGAGTTCTACTGCTGCAGATAGGGCTGCAAGCAAGTCGCCGATAAAGGCGGAGACAAAGACAAGTCCGAGTATCGTTCCTCTGGATTTTGGCTTGAACGCCTTATTCATTGCAAAGAATAATGCGACTGGGATGAAAACACCGATTATCCCCATGTTTAGTACGTTAGCTCCGAGGGCTGTGATTCCTCCATCGCCGAATAAGAATGCTTGCAGGACCATAATTATGGTCATTGATATGCAGCCTGCAAAAGGTCCGAGAATAAGTCCGATTGCCGCTGCGCCAAGTAAGTGTGCTGTTGTTCCAAAGAAGACGGGGTAATTTGCGAACATGGCGGCAAAGAAGAGTGCCGTAAGTAAGCCCATCATTGGTACTTGTTGTTCAGAGAGTTTGATTTTCTTGAAGGAGATTGCCCAGAAGATGGCTGTTATTATGAAGGCGGCTACCGATACTGTTAATGTGAGGTATCCGTCTGGTATGTGCGTGCTCAATCTCCCCCAGTAACACGATATTGAAAAAAAGTATTACGCTGTTATTAAATGCTTCTACAAACACGAAGCTAACCAATCATTTACCCAATGTAAACCGACAAAACCGAAAAATTACTGTATCGTCCTAAATTTCGCCGCCCGATTGGCAATCAATGCTGCAACAGCGCCAGCCGCAACCCCACCGTCAATGTTAACCACCGCCAAACCCAACGAACAAGACTGCAACATAGCCATCAAAGTACTGACCCCCTTCTCGCCAAATCCATAACTGTTTGAGGTCGGTACAGCAATAACCGGAATATCAACGAGTCCTGCGACAACTGAAGCCAAAGCTCCCTCACGCCCAGCCACCACAACAACCACATCAACGTCTTTCTCAATCGCCTCTTTTAGTGGCTCAAATAATCTGTGAATTCCCGCAACGCCAACATCATAAGTTGAGTAAATGGTGCATCCCATTTCTTGCGCTACAACTTTAGCTTCTTCCGCAACAGGGATATCTGACGTGCCCGCAGTAATAATGCCAACTCGCCCACCGTTTGCGTTGGCGGCATAGTTTTTCTTTTTCAGCAAGGTCATTCTTGCTTTTTCGTTGATTCCAAGTTGTACCTCATCAGTGACCAGCGTCTTTACTGCTTGGATGTGCTCTTTTGTGCAACGGCTAACTATGACCCTGCCGTTATTTGCCAACATGAACTGGCATATTTCAACAACGTCGATAGGCGTTTTCCCCTCTGCTAAAATAATTTCAGGAACACCTTTACGTAGTTCACGGTTGCCATCAAGCTTAGCCAAGCATCCCAACTCGTCAACCGCAAACAGCCTGAGCATTTTCTCTGCTTCAGCAGGCGATATTTCCTTTCGGGAAACCTTTTCTAAAATATCCTTTAGCGATTGCATAAACAAACAATACTTAAAAAACCTCTAAATAATATATCTGTATGTCCGCTTGATAAAACACATTTTTTGTGAGAAATATGACTGAAAACCAAAGAATCCTCGTAATAGACTGTAACGCATCAGGCATCGCAGGCGACATGCTTCTGGGTGCACTTCTCGATTTAGGCGCAAATGTTGAGCGAATCATTTCTGCTATAAAGACACTTGAAGCCCCCGAGTTTGGCTACAGACATATCGACATAAACATAGACGAAGTGACAAGAGGCGACTTTAGAGCAACACAAATCGACGTTACCTCCCAGACAGCTGAAAAAAGACATGGGGAAGAACTCATCGAAATAGTGGAAAAAGCTGCAAACAACATCTACATGTCAGAAAAGGCACGGAAATTCGCATCTAACGTCATAAACACAATCGTCGAGGCAGAATCAAGACTGCACAAAGCAAGATCTGAGGACACGCATCTTCATGAAGTCGCGTTGGTCGATACAGCTGCCGAAATCATCGGTTGTGCCGTTGCACTCGATGACTTACACTTATTTGAGGCTAAGATTTACTCCACTCCTTTGGCGGTGGGAGGGGGCGTATTCAAGTTTTCTCACGGTATAGTTTCTGCCCCTGCGCCTGCAACTT
Organism: Bathyarchaeia archaeon; assembly: GCA_034679745.1. GTDB lineage: Archaea > Thermoproteota > Bathyarchaeia > Bathyarchaeales > Bathycorpusculaceae > Bathycorpusculum. The sequence continues at coordinate 2,192 of JAXDAO010000084.1, read as the reverse complement.
TATCGATCCTGCAATCAAAGAATTTCCCTTTTCATGGTGGACCAATCAAAAATGAATTGGCTACCCCTACTGGTACATCACTTCTCGTTAACTTGGTCAATGAAGTGAATAGTTTCTATCCTTCTCTTATTCCACTCAGAGTTGGGTATGGTGCTGGAACCAAGGAGCATCCTGAATTACCAACTGTTTTGCGCCTGACACTCGGCAAAGCAACGGATGAATGCATTTTACGGGATGAAATAGCTGTTTTAGAAACTAACATCGACGACACTACCGGCGAAGTCTTAGGCTACGCAGTTGATAAACTTCTATCAGAAGGCGCTAAAGACGTAAGCATCATTCCAGCTTATACCAAAAAAAATCGTCCGGCGCAGATTATAAAAGTGATTGCTGACCAAAAAGACGTAGCTCACCTCTCAGATATACTGATTTCAGAGACAGGTACACTTGGTGTTAGAGTTTACTACTGCGAACGGCATATAATTACTCGCGAACTGCTCATGGTGAATCTATTGGTAATGGGCAAGAAAGAAACTGTGAAGGTTAAGGTTTCCAAAAATGCCCAGGGCGAAATTATCAGAATAAAACCAGAATTTGAAGACCTCAAACGGCTAGCCGAGAAAACCAAAAAACCACTAAGAGAACTTTTAGATTTGGCCATATCTAAAACTCAAGAAATGTTTCCTAAACAGCAGTAGTTGTTTAGCATGGACCAGTTGAATCATAAAATAGAAGAACTTAAAAGATTTATCGCTGAAAAGGGAAAAGACGGAGTAGTAATTGCTTTTTCTGGTGGTGTAGACAGTGCAACACTTGCAACCATAAGCCATCAAGTTTTAGGCGACAAAGCAGTAGCAGTCATTGCCCAATCACCAACATATACTACACAAGAATTGAAAGATGCCAAACAAACCGCCAAAGACATCGGCATCAAACTATACATAATACAAACTGAAGAACTAAAAAACCAAGATTTTACCAGGAACCCCGAAAACAGGTGCTATTTCTGCAAAAAAGAGCTCCTCCAAAAGCTCCTAATGTTTGGTAGTCACCATGGATTTGCCGCAGTCTTTGAGGGAACAAACTTCAGTGACTTAAGCGACCACAGACCCGGATTTAAAGCAGTAAAGGAGTCCGAAGATGTCTATAGTCCTTGGGTCGTTTTCAAATTCAGCAAAAACGAGATCCGGGAAATCGCTAAAGCCCTACAACTCAACGTCTATGATAAACCATCCTTAGCCTGCTTGGCATCGAGGATCCCCTTCAACGAGGAAATTACAGCTGAAAAACTAGATCGAATAGAGAAAGCTGAGAAAATCATCAAAGAAATTCTCAATGTCAGCCAAATAAGGGTTCGAGACCACAAAGGCTTAGCGCGTATAGAGGTCTCAAAAGAACAGAGGAAACTTTTCTTCACAGTAGAAATCCTAGACAGGATTGCTTCTGAGCTTAAGCGGCTAGGTTTTCAGTATATAACCTTTGATTTAGAAGGTTACCGCACTGGAAGTATGCTAAAAACATTAGATGATACGTATGAATCGCGGGCTTAAAAAGTTGGGTGCCGGTTGAGCCTAAACCCCACTGCAATTGCGTTTTGCCTTTAGCACTTTGCAAAGCCGCTTTCTTTGATGTTATCTCAATTACGGTCTTTAGCAGTTACTCAAAGACTCTTTTTGCGTTTTGCCGTGAAGCGTGTTCCTCAATCGGCACATATACCCTTACTTTTCATCGAATATAACCCTATGTTGGCACCCAAAGACTACTACAACAAATCGGAAAACTTAAACAGAACCATGCTGAACTGTATCGGTGCTGGTGGCGGGGTATCCGAGCCAGGTCTAAATAGGGCCAGATCATAAACCTATTTGCCCCTAAGATATGGAGGAGGACTTAAGATCCTCTGGCGCAGGCCTTCGTGGGTTCAAGTCCCACCCCCGCCACCACTCCTCTAAAAATACTAAGGTCCATCCTCTCTAATCTTCCAGTATTTTAAAACTAGTTTTCTGATTGAAATCGATTTTTTATTTTAAGCGTGATTATCTAGATTTTTATGTTGTAACTATTAGTGGTGACTATTTCATTTTTGCAAAATTCTGCCCGTTTTTGTTCATGAAGAGGTTTTTTTCATGATAATAGTTGTCACCTTTGCAATAAAAACTTATTTTTGGTCTCACGAGTTCTCAGGTTTTATC
>JAXDAO010000083.1:0-4678 GCA_034679745.1 Bathyarchaeia archaeon | reverse complement strand
GAGAACTTAAAGAGTCATCTGTTATGCTCAAAGACTTAGCAAACCGCCAACAGAGCATTGTTCAATTGGCAGAGCTGGTTGAAAAAATCAAAAGCTGAAAAGAAAATTTGTTGGAAGCCAAAAGGCTTCTTTTTTGTTTTTAGAGTCGTGTGTTGTTGCGGTTGTCGTACCCATCGGTGACTTGTGTTCTGTAGAGGTCCCATTCATGACGTTTCTCTTTGAGGAAGTTCTCGAATGTAACTGGACCCAATGTTTCCCTCATCAAGTCGCTGGTTTCAAGTTCATCGAGGGCTTCTTTGAGGTTCTCTGGCAATGAAACGATGCCTCTTTGTTTGCGTTCTTCGTAGCTCATGTGATAGACGTTTAATTCGACTGCTTCGCCAGGGTCAATCTTGTTCTTTATGCCATCGAGTCCTGCAGCGAGGAGCACAGCGAATTGTAGGTATGGGTTTCCTGCGCCGTCTGGGCATCGGATTTCCATCCTCGCCGCATTCTTTCTTCCGCCGAAGTTTGGTACGCGGATGAGTGGTGAGCGGTTTTTGTGTGCCCATGCCAGGTAGACTGGTGCTTCATATCCTGGGACGAGGCGTTTGTAGCTGTTTGGCCAGCTGTTGAGGACTGCAGCCATTTTGCGTCCATGTGCGAGTTGTCCGCCAATGTAGTTCCGGGCAATGTCGGATAAATAACCGTATTTTGCATCTTCCGCATAGAACAGGTTCTGGGTCATTTCTCTATTCCAGAGGCTTTGGTGAGTATGCATGCCGCTTCCGTTGATGCCTTGGAAGGGTTTAGGCATGTAAGTAGTCACATAACCGTTTCTAGCTGCAACAACTTTGCCGCACATTTTCATGGTTATAGCTCGGTCGGCAGTCTCCAGAGCTTCGCCGTATTTGAAGTCAATTTCGTTCTGCCCCAATGCGACTTCGTGGTGACTGATTTCTATTTCTATACCGAATGCTTCAGCGTAGTCCGCAATTTCGCGTCGTAAATCGTCTGTTACATCTCCTGGGTGAGCGTCAAAATAGCCTGCTAAATCGATTGGTTTTGGCAAGCCTCCGTTTTCGCTTTCTTTAACTATGAAAAATTCTAGTTCAGGTGCACAGATGAAGGTATACCCAGCTTTCTCGGCTTTTTCTACGGCACGTTCAAGTATGTATCGTGGGTCGCCTTCAAAGCGTTTGTTCTGAGGCGTGTAGACGTCGCAGATAAGTCTTGCAGAAGCTTTTTCTTTTGGTCTCCATGGCAAGAGTGCAAAAGTGCTTGGATCAGGGTAGAGGACCATGTCTGATTCTTCGATTGGTCTGTAACCTGTGATGGATGAGCCGTCGAATGATTGGCCATTTTCAAAGATGCTCTCTATATTTTTCGTGCTTACAGCTAAGTTCTTCAAGAAACCGTTTATGTCGGTGAACTGTAGCCTTATGAATTTTATTTCGTTTTCTTGAATTTGCTGGATTACTTTTGTTACTTGTTCTTTCCAGGCAGGGTTTTTAAAATTTTTCATTTTTATCGCTCCTTGTAAACGTTGCCTTGCTCTCCATATGTTATGGAAAACAGATTAAACATAAACATATATAAGTTTATCGCTTCAAAGCGATGGATAAATGTTCAACATAAGCAAAAAAAATTGAAATAGTGTTCTCCATCACACCCGCTTCATGCACTGTAAAAAAACGCCACAAAATCAACTTCAACTAGTCAAATAACCAAAAAAACCGAATTATCGCTCCCTACGCAAGAAATCACCGATATCAGAAACATTACGCACTGCAATCTCATCACTCTTCCCTTCATCGCTCAAGTTTCCAACGATTCTTCCAAAACCTAAACATTCATAGAATTCATTAAGTACCAAAACGTTCGAATGTTTCTTTGCAGGACCTAGAATCCGCACAACACTTTTACCCATGATATCTCTACCGCAGATGAAAAGCCAGGCCGCTTTTCTATCTACAACTATTCGGTTTGCTTCATTCTTCGCAAGTCTAGAGAGTAAGTTGAAGCTTGGAAAAAACTTGCCTTCTTTGGACTTGCCTAAAAATAATCCTGCGCAGAAAAAATCTTGCCTAACCATAGGTTTTATAGCTTGATTAAGTAGATAGAAACGTCCACCCTTTTCCACTGTTAAATCAGGATTCAGGGCGATTTTTATACCGAATGTTGATGCAAAGTCTGTTACTGCCCTAGCATTCACATCGTTTTCCTCTTTTTCAGTTTACAGACAAAAAAGCCCTGAGTTTGATCAGGCCAAAGTCGCCTGCATTGTTTCAGAGATGGATCTAACTCTCTCCCAAAAATATTTGTCAATCCTCTTTGCCCCATACAATCAATCTCTTGAGGCTGTAAGTCCAGGTTTTTTATAGCCCAATCCATGTTTAGCTCATTCTCTTCAGGCTCAAGCGAGCAAGTGGAATAAACCAATTCTCCCCTGTCGCTGAGACAATCAACTGCTTTTGTCAAGATTTCTTTCTGTAACGCTGCATTGTGTTCTACGTCTTTTAAGGTTCGGTTCCTAAACCAGTCTCTATCAGCCGCAAAATTGCCTGAACAGGGTGCATCAACTAGCACCCTATCAAATTTAATGTTCAAAGACGGCGCTTGACGTGCATCTAACAAATAAACCAACGTATTACTGACATGACAACGCTCCAAGTGATTACCAAGAGCAGTTAACCTCTTTTTATCTACATCTAAAGCAATAACCGTGCCGGTATTCTCCATAGAATCAGCAAGTTGCACGGTTTTGCCGCCAGGAGCAGCTGCACAATCAAGGACTTTCTTCTCTTTTAGATTACTGAATACAGACACTGGGACTTGTGCTGCTGCCTCTTGAATAGAATATAAACCCAAAAGGTACTCAACTGTTGCACCCGCTGAGACTTTTGATTCTATTACCCAGTATCCTGATTGTAGAAACGGTATTTTCTCTAGCTGTACACCTAAACCTGCGAGCCGTTCGATAAGTCTTTTGTCTTTTGAGTTTACGTTGTTGATACGAATAGCCTGCCGGAGTTTAACCTCTTTGAGTTCCCAACCTAATTCTTTGTAACGTTTTTGGAAGAATTCTCTGCCCGACATCAACCAAAAAATGCTTGGAGGAAGATAAAAACATTTCAAACCCTGAACGTCTCATAGAGCACTTTTGCAGGTTTTAACCTCTCAAATTAACGCAACCTAAATAATCAGATATTAGCTAACCTTCTGTTTCATCATAAAACGGCTGGCTTAACGATACAGTTTACGTATAAATGGTTGATAATTACCGCGATGATAATTGGGAAAGTGGAAATCCTAACGATCTTAACAGTACTCCTTCCTATTACAATAAAAAGTATAAACGAAAAACCTTACCTTGATTTTTCTAAAAGCTTTTAGGGAAAATAAACAATCTTAAAAGTGACCAGAAATGTCCAAAATTGTCCGAATAGGCGTAACTTTCCCACCTGATTTACTAAAAGAATTCGACGCTATAACCGACCAAATGGGATATGAAAGTCGTAGTAAAGCAATTCAAGATGTGGTAAGGCTCTACGTTTCAGAACGAAAATGGCTAAAAGAACAAGACGCTAACCAAACGGGCGTCATCCTGATGGTTTACGATCATGATACTATAGGTCTCGAAAGTGACTTAACAGAATCACAACACCATCATCAAGAACTAATATCCTCTACTATGCATATCCATCTAGGCGAACATGATTGTCTAGAAGTTATAGCAGTTAAGGGCAAAGGATCCGAAATAAGACACTTAAGCGATGAATTAGCAACTAGAAGGGGCGTAAAAATCCTCAAATCAATGATAGTTACAGTTTAGCTTTTCACTGCAAACATCCGATCCAGCGAAGCTTTAGCTTTCTTTGTCACTGCTTTAGGGACTTCAACTACGTTCTTTTCCTCTTTTAACGCGGCATAGACTCTATCAAGCGTTGTTAGCTTCATGTTGGGGCATACGGCACCTTCGTAGGCTAAATAAAACTTTTTTTCAGGGTTCTCTTTCCTGAGTCTGTGCATAATACCCTCTTCGGTGCCAACAATGAATTCCTTAGCCTTTGACTCCTTTGCGAAACGGCACATCTTTGATGTACTGCCAACAAAGTCTGCGTTTTGACGCATCTCAGCGCTGCATTCAGGATGTACCATTACTACCGCGTTTGGATGTTGCATCTTTAGAACCTTGACGTCCTCAGGTTGAAAGAGCAGGTGGGTTGGGCAGAAACCATTTTGAGGAATTGGGATTATTCGTTTTCCAGTCTTTTCTGCAACGTAATTCGCCAAGTTACTGTCAGGACCAAATAGCACTGTATCTGCGTTTAGTGATTTTACGACTTCTACTGCGTTAGCGCTGGTGCAGCATATATCTGCTTCAGCTTTGCATGAAGCTAAAGTATTAACGTATAGAACTACTGGCGCTTTTGGGTATTGCTTTTTGACGCGTTTTATTTCTTCAACTGTCAGCATTTGCGCCATGGGGCATCGAGCGCCTAAACATGGCAAGAGCACTTTCTTTTTAGGGTTGAGTATGGCGGCGGATTCAGCCATGAAGTCAACTGCGCAAAACACCAATATTTTAGCGTCTTTCTCCTCAGCTGCCTTGCGACTTAGCTCAATGCTATCTCCGATGTAATCAGCTATCTCTTGGACTTCGGGACGCTGGTAATTATGAGCTAAGATAATGGCG
>JAXDAO010000082.1:0-3064 GCA_034679745.1 Bathyarchaeia archaeon | reverse complement strand
CGTCCCAGCTTACTGTTTCGCCGCGGTTGAGTTTTTCCCGTGCTTCGCCGCCAATTTTTTCCTTGATGGCTTTTTCTTTTATGGCTCTTTCTTCTTGTTCTTGTTTGCGTTTCGTTTCTTCTTCTTTTCGTCGGGCTTCGTCTTCTTTTCTTCTGTTTTGGTATTGTTCTCTCATTGAGGTTCTGATGCCTGTTGATTGGCTGATTAGTTGTCTTATTTGTTCGTAGATGAGGTTGTTTTGTTCTTTGGCTTTGATGAATGCTTGGTGTAGACGGTCGGCTTCTGCTCTGTCTTTTTTCATGGAGTTGACTTTCTCCATCATGAGAGCATGTAAGTCTTGGCTTTTTTTGGCTAATTCGGTTAGTTCTTTGTGATAAACTTCTGCTTGAGCATCAAAGGTTTTTCGATGCTCGATGAGTTCTTTGATTTTTTTATGCTGGATGTCGATTTTCTTATAGCCACGGAGCTGGATTTCAAGCTCTTTGACGTTTTCAACCAGTCTTTTTTCTTCTTTTAGATCAAGTGTAGTTGTGGCTATTTTCCATTCGATTGCATCGAGCTCTTTTTGTAGTTCCCGCTGGTTTATTCGGGGTAGGTTTTTTTTCAGAGTGTCGATTTTTTCGTGAATTGTGTTTACTTCAGTCATTATCGGGTCAACGTTGACTCTGACTGCGTCTCTTTGTTGTTTTAGTTGTTTGACTTTTTCGTTTAGTGTGTCGCGTTCGGTTTTGAGTTGGTTTACTTCTTCTCGAATTTTTTGAGCTTTTTGGTGTAGTTCGTCTCTTTTTTCGATGAATTTCTTTATGTTTGTGTTGTTTTCTCGTGTCTGTTCTTTTAGTTTATCGATTTGGAGGTTTATGTTTGATATTTGGCTTGGGTGTTGTTGGTCGGTCAAGAGTTGGCCTTCTGATGTGGAAGTTATTTACTACGATGTTACACTCGAATTTATATTCGTTGCTTTTTGTGACTGAGTAAACTCCATTCTTTGATGTTTTTATTGTTATAATTTTAAATATGTGCTAGCACCATGTTTGGGGTGAAGTGGGAACATGAGCTTTAACTATGATGATTTGCTAAAACGGGCTTGTGGGCAGATGCCTGAGGTTTCGGCAAAGCGGGAACGTTTAGAGATGCCGAGGATTATGATTCAGACTGTTGGTATGCGCACGATTATTAATAATTTTAAGGAGATATCTGATTCTTTAGATCGGGACCCTATGCATGTTTTGAAGTTTCTGACGCGGGAAATGGCTACTGCGGCAACTTTTCATGATTCCCGCGCCATTTTTCAAGGTAAGTTTCAGCGTGATAGTTTTGAGCGTTTGTTGCAGCGGTATTTGGAGGCTTATGTTGTTTGTCCGGTTTGTAAGCGGCCAGATACAAAGATTGTTAGGGAGAAGCGTTTGGCTTTTTTGGTTTGTAATGCTTGTGGTGCGAGGTCGTCGATTAAGCAGATTTAGAGTGAGTTTTCTTGGACGTTTACCTTAATGTTACAAAAGTGGGCCAGAATGTTGTTTTGGCTGTTTGTGACTGTGATTTGCTTGGGCGGACGCTTAAGGAAGGTAAGATCGTTTTTCGTGTTAAGGAGGAGTTCTATAAGGGTCGTAGGGCCACTTTGGATGAGGCTGTGGGTTTGATTAATAATTCTACTATTGTTAATCTTGTTGGAAAGTGCTGTGTTGAGAAAGCCATTGCTGAGCGGTATGTTCATCCTGAGGCTGTACTAAAGATTGAGGGTGTCCCTCACGCTCAGATAGTTAAACTTTAAGTGAACTTGACCCTTTTGTGTTAGGTATCGGTTTTGGAAATATCGTTTATTAGCAGTTTTAGCCCTTGGGTGTTTGAGGAAGGGAGCGACGAGATGCTGGGGAAGGCTTCAGATAAGCTTATGAATGCTGCAAAGCAGGTTGACACGCGTTCGACGTATTGTGCTCTTTTCTTTACTTTAAAGGATTCTATGATTAAGGGAACATTTGCCTGCTAATTGCCGCGAAAAGTGTATGAGTAGTTTTATAAATTAAAAGTTAACATTATTTGTTAGTGGTGATTATTGTGGATTTAGTAGGTCTACTGATCAGCATCGTTGTAAGCATTATCGTCATCGCTCCGGTACTGTGGCTTATTGGACGCGCCCTCGCAGGCAAAGACAAAGCAAAGTTTACTGACGCTATATGGATCGTTGTATTAGGTGTCGTGATTGGGGCAATCGTTGGCGCTCTTATCGGCGGCATAATCTCGTCGATAATTATGTTCGTGGTTTGGCTGGCGTTGATTAAGCATTTCTTTGACTGCGGCTGGATAAAAGCGTTCATAATAGCGGTCTTAGCTGTCATCGTCTTCATTGTTATAGTCGCGATATTGGCTCTCATTGGCATAGCAGTGATCGGGTTAGCGCTTCCGATTTAGGCGAGTTTTTTACTCGCGTTCTTCTTTTTTTTGTTTGTAGACAAATTGATGATGTTTTTTGGGGGTTATTAGAAATTTGATAATTAGAAAGCTGATTTTCATTAATTTTTTATTTGGTTGGGTTATTTTATTTGTTTTTGGTTGTGAGGTAGTTGGTTAGGCTTTTGATTTCTTTCTCTAGTATGCTTAATTTTGCTTCGATTTCGTCGAATCGGCTGTGGAGTTCTTTTGTGGAGTCTATCTGGGGTTTAAGTTCGGATAGTTGGCGGATTAGTTTATCGAGACTCTGTTCGTGTTCTTTCATGCTTTGGATCACGAAGGCGAGTGTTGCGTCTCGGTTGTTAGGTGAGTTGTCTGGGTTTGAGTTGTTGGACATATCTATTCCTTTAAGTCTTCATCGCAGTTTGGGTTCTTAACTGATGTTTCAATTACAAGAATATGTCGCGTAGGCTTTATGCATCGTTTATGAAAATATTATTGTTTTGTATAGTTTGCATTAAGAATAAAGAGTGCATTATGGGGTATTGTTTTCTTTTTTCCTTTTTTTAGTTTTTATTAACACTGCTGCTGTGAGTGTGATGGCTATTATCGTGAGGGCTGCAATTGTGTAGCTGGGTTCTGGATGTGAACTGGTTACTGTTGGATTAGTTGTGGGTGT
>JAXDAO010000081.1:0-5891 GCA_034679745.1 Bathyarchaeia archaeon | reverse complement strand
TTTTGGCGTAAACTACATGCCCATAATCACAAGCAGAGGATGTCCATCAGCATGCACCTTCTGTTTGGCATCAAAAATGTGCGGACATGCTTTCCGGGGAAGAAGCCCCACCAAAGTAGTTGATGAGCTTGAATGGTTACGGGATGAATTTGGAGCAGGAGCATTCGCCTTCTACGATGACACATTCACATTTGACTTGAAAAGGGCATTTGACATCTGCGACGAAATGCAGAAACGCAAAGTAACACTACCATGGGATTGCAGAACAAGAGTCGACCGAGTCTCCAAAGAATTACTAGCAAAATTGAAGGCAACAAACTGCCAACTGATCCATTTCGGCGTCGAATCTGGCAACCCAGAAATGCTAAAACTTATGCGTAAAGGCACAACCGTAGAGCTAAACGCTCAAGCCATTAAATGGGCCAAAGAAGCAGGGATCTCGGTGGCAGTTTCACTTGTGATTGGCTATCCAACCGAAACCCCAGAGATGCTTCAGCAGACAATCGATTTCCTCTATAAAACCAAACCTGACTATGTTTACATGTGTGAAGCAGTTCCCTATCCAGGTACGGAGTTAGCGAATTTAGTAAAAAATTTAGGTTTAGAGGTTTCCTCAAACTGGAATCAGTACCGTGAAGAAACCCAAATCTTTACAAACACACTCTTGCCGCTTGAGAAGCTTGAAGAAACAAAAAAAGCATTCTACGACCACTACTTCTCAACTACCTATTTTCTAAAAAAGAAACTTAAGGGCGACTTTTATAGCCAAATCATGGCTAGAGCAGCATTAAACCATCTTGTTTGGAACAACAAAGCTGCGATGTGGACATTTAAGAAAATGTCTAAAATTAGAGGACCAAAGAAAAGCGTTGGCGGCTACAGTACATCAAGCCGAGAGCAGGAAAACCAAACTTAGAATTTCTTTATTTGCCGCCTAAGAACAAAACCTATCGCAATTGGCAAAATGACTACTAGAGTTACTGCTACAGCGAGGATAGGCGTTGACGGCGTAGTGTAATCACTTACTGGAACTGTTGCGGTAGGTGAAGGTGCGCTGGTTATAGTTTCCTTAAAACAGTAAATGTTCCAATCATTACAGCCGATGTAAAGACGGTTGTTAGCTATAGATGGAGAAGACCAAGTGCTTGAAGGAAGGGTTACGTTGCCTATGATTGTTCCGTTGCGGGCTAGGTCGAGTACAAATACGTGACGTTGACTTGTTGCCATATAGGCTTTACCGCCGGCAACTGAGGGAGAGACGTAGAGTTCGTCGCCAGTATATTTACTCCAGATTACCCAGCCGTTTGAGATATCAACGCAGGCTAAATCGAATTTGTCGATGAGTAGAATCATACCCTCATCAGAAGTACCATCGTTAAAATAGATCGGTGAGGAAACGATGAACTCTGTGGCAGTAGGGTTCTGGAAGCGCCAAAGCATCTGACCCGTTTCAGTATTGTAGCAGAAGTAGTCCCCCCAGTTAGAGGAAGCAAATACTCTGTTACCTGTTACGCTGGGGGAACCAAGCATTTGATTACCTCCGGTGAAAGATGGCCGATAGGGTATCTCGTTTTTCCACATTACTGCACCTGTCGCTGCATCAAGTTTGTAGAGAGCCCCCATGTCGGGTTCTTCTGCAGTGAAGTAAACAGCACCGTTAAAAAACGCAGGAGAGGATTCGATTGGGCCAAGGGCTTTGGTTTTCCAGTTAATTTTACCGTTGTCTGCGTCTAATGCGTAGAGGTAGCCGTCTAGGGAGCCAATGTAGACAACTGTGGCGCCCATGCTTTCAACGACTGCTGGCGAGGACTTCAAAACCAAATTGCCAAAAGTAAATGGCAAATTACCGTTAACAAAAGTTTTCCACTGAAGGACGCCTGTTTTGGCGTCAAGACAATAAACGTAATCGTCATCACCACCTGTGTAGACTTTTCCATTAACGACTGCAGGTGAAGACTCGATTAGGTCGCCTGTTTTGAATTTCCATTTCAGGTCTCCGTTCCAGGCATCCAATGCATAGAGGTAGCCATCTGATGAACCAACAAAAGCGATGTTCCCGTAGATACTTGGGGAAGAAATGACTGAACCGCCAGTTCTGAATCGCCACGCCAAAGAAAGGTTTGAAGGTCCAACCTCGGCGAGTGAAGAATGAGTTGGGTCAGCCCGCCACTGCGGCCAAGAACTAACCACCCGAGGGGTGTTATCTTGCGAGGCATTATCTTTTATTGCCCAGAGCTCGCCATCTGTGGCGTACTCGTTACCTGAGATAGTGTCTACGGCAGTAGTTACGCTACCGGGAATAATGTAGAGGGTGCCATAGGCGATTGCAACTGACTCCCTGGGGGGTAGGGCTTCTATGCCATCAATCCTCCAAATCAGCTGTCCTGTGAGGGCGTTTATGCAAGAGAACTCTGAGATGCCAGCGGGACCGTTATATTGGGCTTCTTCGCCTGTTGTTACATAGATTTTACCATCAGCAATCGAGGGCATACCAGGCCACATAAGCGAGTCGTTTGGTCCTTTGTATTTCCAGATCACCTCGCCAGTGTACATATCAAAAGCGTAGAGGTAACCATCTTTGTTCATTTCATAAACCATGCCGTAAGCGGCTGCGCAACCTGTGGTGAAATAACCGTCGGTGTCTGGGCGGAATTGCCAGATTATTTTGCCTGTGGATGCATTGAAGCAGTACATGGTGTTGTCGTCGCTGCCACCCTTAAAGTACATGCCATCCACGTATGCCCCAGTGAAAATCATTGGACCTTTAGTGTTGGTGGTCCAAAGAATTTTACCTGTTTTCGCATCAAGGGCAAGTTGCATGTTTTCAAAAGAGCCTGTGAAGATTTTGCCATCACCGTAGGTGGTTCCGATACCTGTTATGCCACCCCCTCGAATGTAGGTTCGCCAAGCCAGAGTGGGCGGATGGGACGGATCAGCCAAGCTCCAAGCTTCAATGTAGCTGTCTACTTTTATGTAGAACATTTTTTCTTCTGGGCTATAGACGTTGGCATTAAAGATGCCAGTGTAGGCATTGAAGTCTTCGCTTTGCCAGAGAAGCTCGCCTGTTTCTGGGTTAAGGCAGTAGCGTTCTATAATCATGTGGCGGCTGTCGATTTTATATGCTATGGGCCAGTGTGTAGATCCAGGAAAAGCAGTTTGCCAAAGGACGTTCCCTGATTGGTCTAGGGCAAAAGCATGGGTGTTGTTTGCAACATAAATTTTGCCGTTAAAAGCCACGATGTAGGGCTGTATACCAGGTATGTTAGCTTTCCAAAGTATATTGAAGGTCTCTGGGGCGGGTCCCGCTGAGTAGCGGGTGAAAGCGGAGTTGCCTTGATATTGGGTCCATTCATATTGATTCAAGTCGCTACTGGTCTGAGCTAAGGTGGAGACGACTGGAAAAAACATTGAAATAATTAGGATAGCAAGAACTGTTGTGATTGCAGATTTTTTGTACATCACGATATTACCTCGGATAATACCATTTGGGCTCAACTCCGTATGCCATCAAGAGATGCGTCGAATTCTTGCCCAACTTAGAACATGCTCAATTGTACTATAAAGCTTACTGAATCCCTAGCCCGGAATCTTAAAAGCAATAATAAGAAGGCGAAAGATGCAGAAATGCTTATCAAACCAAATCAGGAGATGAACGCGTAAACTATTTTAGATCGTAAACAACCCCTTAAGCTACACATAAAAATGGGAACCATAGAGAGGAACTATTTTGACGGAACATAACGGTCCACTCCTTATGACGTCTTGGCGAGCCACCGGCGCCTGCAACGCCCGATGCAAATACTGCAACGTAGACGCCACCGGTGCTCACGCACCAAGAGAAATGACGACACAAGAAGCTTTCCACCTCGTTGACGAAGTTAAAAAATTCGGCGTAAGATGGTTCGGAATAAAAGGCGGCGAACCACTCACACGGCCTGACATCTTTGAAATCGTCACCTACGCCAAAAGCAAAGGCCTAAACGTTTGCCTCTTAACCAATGGTGTCTTTGTTGACGGCTCGATCTATGACAACTTGGTAAAGAACCAAGTTTGGACCTCCGTTAGCATCGATGGACCAGAAGAAATAAATGATCAATTAAGAGGAACAGGCTCATACAAAAAAGCGCTTGCAGCAATTGAAAAACTTTCTAAGGGCAAAATCCTAAACGGTTTAGCCTGCGCCATCACAACAATCAATTACAAGCACCTTGACCACGTCTCAGAACTCGCAGACATATACCATGCGAATTTTGTCTGGTACAATCACCTAGTTCCAAGCGGCAGGGCAAAAACCACGATGGAACTGGAACCTAGCCCAGAGCAATATGAATGGGTTCTCAACCATATTTGGGACATCACAGAAAAGTACAAAGGTAAATTCGAAGTCCACGTACACTGCCCACACTTTGCGCGCATCGTCAAACAACGCATTCCAGAAGAGCAGTTCAAAGAGTGGTATGAAAAAGAATTCCATGGAAAATGCACATACTTCGCCTTCGGCGGCTACCTATCCGTAACCGAAAACGGCGACTTGATCCCCTGCTTCTACACTGACCTCCAACCCAACGAGCCAATGATGCTAGGCAACATTCGCAACAAACCCCTAACTCAAGCATGGGAAGAAATTAAAGCCTCACCTTACTACAACAAATTCCAGAACCGCAACATCTTGAAAGGAAAATGCGGGGTATGCGAGTATCGTGAAATTTGTGGGGGATGCAGAAACCGAGCATATGCATACACAGGAGACATAGCAGAATCAGACCCAGCCTGCGCCTACATACCACTGGCACTACGCAAAAAGTAACTCTATACTATTTTTCTTCCTTTTTCAATTTTTAACGAAAGAATCATAAGCCATTAAAATAGATAATATTTGAGTTAAATGCTTAGAAAAGCAACCATCTGCTTATTTATTCTCGCATTGCTTCTGCTTTCAAGCCCTGCTTTAGCTGATCAGCCGCATGATTGGCCGATGTTCCGCGGTAACCTCACACAGGATGGAGTCACCACTTCGCAAGCGCCCCAAACTAACCAGACCCTCTGGAAGTTCAACACTGGTGGCCAAGTAGGTTCCCCAACAGTAGTCGACGGCGTCGTATATGTGGGCTCTTACGATCACAACGTTTACGCTTTCGGCACAGCAACAGGCAGGTTAATCTGGAAATATAAGACAGACGCCATAGTCATCTCAAAACCCGCAGTTTCAGGGGGCATCATCTGCTTTGGCTCTGAAGACTTCAACATCTACGCCCTCAACTCAGCAACCGGGGAAAAACTGTGGAATTATACGACAGGCTATTACGTAAACTCCGACCCAGCGATCGTTGGCGACGTCGTCTATTTCGGCTCGCAGGACAGCAAAGTCTATGCCCTAAAGCTTGCCAATGGAGAATTGTTGTGGAGTTACCAGACAGGCGATAGCATCATGCTCTCCGCCACAGTCGTCAGCGAAGGCTTGGTGTATGTGGGTTCATTGGATAAGAAGCTCTACTGCTTAAACACAACCGACGGTGCATTGGTTTGGAGTTATGCGACGGGTGACCATATTGTTTCTGTTCCCGCAGTAGCCAAAGGAATGATTTACTTGGGTTCATCGGATAACAACGTCTACGCCTTAGATGCCACCAAAGGTACCTTAGAATGGAGCTTCCAAACAGGTGATGATGTTTACTCTTCTCCTCAAGTAGCTTATGGCATGGTTTATGTGGGGTCACTGGATGGTCAAGTATACGCTATAAACGCATCAGACGGGACGAAGATTTGGGCATTCGAGGCAGGCATAGGTGTAGCGTCCTCGCCAACTGTGGCAAATGGAGCAGTTTATGTTGGAACCAACGATAACAGACTCTGTGCCCTAAACGCTTCGAACGGTTTATCCAAGTGGAGTT
>JAXDAO010000080.1:0-3740 GCA_034679745.1 Bathyarchaeia archaeon | reverse complement strand
GTCGCTGATGCGGATTTCGTTTACACTGACACATGGATTGACATGGAGTTCTTTACTGATCCAAAATTCGCGGTTGAAAAGGAGAAGCGAATCAAACTTATGGCGCCCTATCAAATCAACGCAGAGTTACTAAAAATTAACAATGCCTATGTTATGCACGACATGCCAATCCATAGGGGCTATGAAATCAGCCCGGAAGCTATCAATAGCGAAAAATCGGTGATCTATGAACAAGCAGAAAACCGCTTGTACTCGGCCAAGGCCATAATGCTGACGCTGATGAAGTAATGATGCGGCTTGTCGCTTTTCTCAGAGGCATCAATGTAGGCGGTCATATTGTTAAGAAAGAGAAGCTTCAGGAAGCATTCGTATCTTTAGGCTTCCAAAAGGTATCGACGTACAAGCAAAGCGGCAATGTCGTTTTTGAGACAAATAGAGATAATGCAGCGGAGATTCAATCGGAGATAGAGAAGAGACTTTGTGCAATGTTAGGATATGAAGTGGTCGTATTCATACGTTCATTGCCGCAACTAAAGAGCATATTAGAGTTTGAACCGTTTAAAAGCCAAGAAAATGAAGATGTAAGTTTTCTAGTAACATTTCTCCCTAGCAGACCCATCGATTTTCCTGTGACATTACCGTATACTATTCCTAAGTCAACTGCGAAGTTAATTGCTATAAAAGACGAGGAGGTCTATAGCGTAACTCATGGTGGAGGAGAAGGTGCATTGCCTAATTCTTTTCTTGAATCGAAGCTAAAAACTAAAACCACCACTCGAAACGCCAATGTTATTCGAGAACTACTTGAGCGGTACGGTCGAGACCAATAATTCATGTAATCTGTTGAGCGCTAATCTATTTTCGGTCAGGTACCCATCGAGCTTTTTCCCATTTGGGCCTTTCCGATTTTTTTCATAGGCTTTTCTCCCTGATAGCCACAAGCATAGCATTTTCCATCATGGACTGAAACTAGGTCGCCACAGCTTGGACAGGTGTATTTTTCAGCTTGGCTTTTGAGGAATTCATCCATGCCTTTTTCTTTGATAATTTTTTGGTTTTCAAGCATACTCAGCCCATAACGTGCACTATAGTGGTCGTCTAAGTGAGCTAATTTCCTGCAGGGCATATCAGCACACTCGTAGCAGAACCTGATCTTTTTCTTCCTTAATTTCTCGCAGTCTCTTTTGATAAAAGCACAGGTCTTATTCCTAGCAATACACCCGGAACAGTGCGAAACTTTGCCCTTTTGGTAGGGTACTCCTCTTGAGTAGGCAAGGTAGCATTTGCAGATTCCACAGTTCATGCCGCAGGGAGCAATAAGATCAGATGTTAGTTTGTCTTCCATAATTGGGTTATTGCTTTTACGTAACTTATGTATTTTGTACATAAAACAAGCAAGGGAAATGCAAGTTTGCTTGAGGATTCTTCTGACTAATCCTGCAGTTAGGGTATCAAGTCTTGTTAAAATGACTCAAAATCCAAAAAAATGGCATACACTATAATTCAGAGCAAAGCTATTATTTGAAGAACTTGCTAACTTGCTATTGCATGTTTTAGCTTAGGAATTGGATGTGAAAAGTAATGCAGGACCAAAATTCCAAAAGCATAGAGTCAAGCCGAGAAAACAAAATTATGAATACAATAGTCAACACAAGTATTTTGCTTATGGGCACTCTTATGGGTGGTTTAGGTGAACTTATGGTTAATGTTACTGGTGAATTAGCCTCAGGAATGACGGAAGCGTTCGCCGGAGAAAAAGCAGGAAAAGAAGCCCGAGAAAAGGTAAAGCAGAAGCTGCCTGAAGTTAATGATAAAATGAGAGAAATGATTTCAAGTATGCGTAAAGACATTTACCTACAAATGGAGCAAAAAAACAAAGAAATAGCACCTTTTATGGCTGATCCAGTGTTTGATTTAGGTCCGCAAAAAGTGGATTCCTACGATTTTGGGATCCCAAAATTAACTGAACGACTTGATGACGATACGCTAGCGCAGTACACTTATCTGTTAATTAGTGAAGACGCAACTTTTGCAGAACTATTTGGTCAATTAATGGAATGGCTAAATAAACTACCCAAAGAACCCAAGGATACCGAAAATAAATCGCAGCTTCCTTCAGAGAATTAATTTGTAGAAACTATTGTGGACGCATGATATGCTTCGGGATACACACAAAGCATTTGCAGAAAAAATTGCCAAAGAATTAGGCTTCTCAGAAGACAATACTTGGATATTTGTAGACGGTTCAATGGGGCCTGATACACATGGAGATTTCCCACATGACAAGGGCAAGTCTTCAAAACTACTATCCAAACTTGATGAGGCCCGAGAGCTCTACCACTTTAGAGATGAATACGCATATGGCGAATTGGGTAATGCTCTTCACTATTTGCAGGACAGGTTGGTTGGCAATTCTGAATCAGAGAATGAAATAGAAATAATTGATGATAAGGATCTCTACGCCATAGTAAAGCAGTCAGATATACCCAAAGAAACCGCTGAAGAATATGAATCAATAATAGACAGCCTATGCGCACTAAGAGCCAGGGGCATTGATCAGTGGTTTGACTACAGATGGGGAATTTGGCACAGAGATTACTCAAGCTGCATCTTTGTCTTCGCAGATATCATAGAGCTTATGCTGCCCACACTACAACCCAATCAAACCATTTTAAGCGATAAAAAGAAATTCAAAGAATATATCGGATCTGAAGCATTTAGAAAAGCAACCAAAGAAGGCTTCTTAGCTTCAATAATCACAAATTACCTTGACCCCAAACTTCAAGGCTATCCTGCAGCAATGTATTGTCTGGCGTCAATTGCCCCGCCATCAAAAAATCGCAATTGCACAGTCGATTTCAACATAGCATACAGATTAAGCCTTGAGATAGTACGCTATACTGTGGGCAAACCTGAACTCTTCAAGTTTCAAGACAGCTGGTCACATAAGACCATGACAAAAAAACACATGGCACTGTCATTAGTGATTCCTCAATATCATGTTTTGATACCTAAACCTGTGGATGAGGTTCATGCAGAAAGGCAATGGAATTTCTATGAGGAAAAAAGCAAATTTTTAGATGAATGGTCAAACCTGGAGAAAAAAGTTTCTGAGTTAAAACGTTCAGATACTTGGAAGTTATTGGTTTCAGAACTTGTGAAAATACTTGGATACAAATAGAGGGTATGCTCATAGCTCAAGAGCACGTTTGTATGTCCAAATAATGCTGATTAATGCATGTTTTATTTTTGTACAAGCTTCATAAAACATAGTTGAGTTACCTTCGTTAATGAATAGGCGAGTTTGAACTTCCCAAGCTTCAGGATCTCTGTCATCAGGTCCTAGAACGGTAAAATCTACACCCATTCGCAAGAGATCTATTTTAATATCCCAGATGAACCTGCTAAATTGGTCACCTAATTGACCCTTTAGAGTTAACCTATCACCTTCAGGGATTCTTACCAAGCCGACAATAAGTAAGTAGGCGGTATCCTTTTTTTGATGGATTATTTGGAGTTCAGGCAGTGTTTTAGTCTCTTGAAACGCCAAAATAAAGTCATTGTTCGATTGAGGCATAGAATTAAATTGGTAGCCTGATTGGGTAATCCACTTCATTATTTCAGCTATCAGTTGTTGGTTTGTAGATGCCAAGTACTTCACCTTGCACACGCTAATATTAGACCACTAAACAAGTTGTATTTATAACTCTAGAAAACTGCTGCAATTCAGTTTTGAGGAG
>JAXDAO010000079.1:0-2866 GCA_034679745.1 Bathyarchaeia archaeon | reverse complement strand
TATGGTAGAGATATACGCACTAACCTTGCAGAATTACTAATCTCGCTAAGTGGCTTAGAGGGAGATTTCAAAATCAGGGTAGGCATGATGACGCCAAACTTGGTTTTTGACATACAGAAACGATTGATTGAAGGGTTCGCTAGCGAGAAGGTTTTCAAGTTTCTACATTTACCCATACAAAGCGGCGACGACGCAGTGCTAAAGAGTATGCGTAGGCTCTACACCACTAAGAAGTTTAAGGAAATAGTTGGTGCTTTCAGGTCAGAATTCCCAGATTTAACGTTAGCAACTGACATAATCGTTGGTTTTCCAGGCGAGACAGAACAGGCTTTCCAAAATACGCTAGAGCTTCTAAGGGAAGTGGAACCTGATGTGACGAATGTTTCCAAGTTTTTTGCTAGACCAAAAACTGCTGCGTGGTATATGAAGGATGGTTTGGTAGATCAAGATGAAATTAAGCGTAGAAGCACTACTGCGTCTAATCTAGTAAAGAAGCTCTCAGCAAAGCGAAATAAGCGTTGGGTAGGCTGGACTGGCAAAATTTTGATTGATGAGAGAGGCAAAATTTCTGGTACGTGGGGTGGGCGCAATTTTGCGTATAAGCCAATTGTTGTCAAGAGCAAAAAGAATCTCTTAGGAAAGGAGCTCAATGTTAAGGTAGTAGAGGCTTCTGAGACATATCTTAGAGGCTCAATTAAAAAACAGTAGCAGCGATGCACGGGTATTTTAATTTTAATTCCCGTTTTTTGGTTTTGTTTTTGTGTCTTAGTAGTAGTCGTCTGGGAAATTTGCTGGACGACTACTTCTGATTTATAATTTCATTCCTGGGGATTTTTTAAGAAAAAATCATTCAATAAAATAGGTTTGCACTTTAAGGTTAGTTTTGCAGCGGGTTGATTGGATAAAATTTTAATTAAAAAAAAGGCTATGGTGTGGAAATAGTCAAGTAATTGTCGCTCATTTTGCATGACAACGCTCTTTTTCGTACAAATTGTGCAATTGCCTGGCGATCATAATCGCCTCTAATCTGCAATCGATATCTGTCTGGTTCTTTGTGTTCAATAAGGACTAACTGTGGATTAACAAGTTTGTTAGCGCCTAATTCATTTAATAAAACTGATGCCTCTTCCTTTTTCACGTGTTTTTCCCTATGTCGGTTATGAGCTGTACAAGATTAAGATTACGCAATTGAATCAAGAAACTGATGGATTGATTTTAGCAAAGTATAGTATTGATAATTTGATAAGATACAATGAGGCTTAAGGATCTTGGTTTTGGTCTTGAAATTCTAATCTACAAAAAAATACGCCGCATATGGTATGAATGCTTAAATAATTTCGGCTCTTGTATCCTATCGAGCTGAGAACGTGACATCAAACCAACAGAGCATCTGCTTTTTTAATACCCTGACCCGCAAAAAAGAGGCTTTCATTCCGCTCGTACCTGGCAAAGTTAAAATTTACACTTGTGGACCAACTGTTTATGATTATGCGCATATTGGGAATTTCCGCGCTTTCCTCTTTGAGGACTTGCTTAAGCGCTGGTTGGTTTATCAGGGCTTCAAAGTCACTCATGTCATGAACTTAACAGATATCGACGACAAAACCATTAAAGGAAGCCAAAAACAGGGAATCCCACTGCGGCAGTTCACGGATTTCTACATTAAAGCCTTTTTTGAAGACATAAAAGCTCTAAACATTCAACCCGCTGACGTTTACCCCAAAGCCACTGATCACATCCCTGAAATGGTGCAATTAATCAAAAATTTAATAGCAAAAGGCACAGCCTACAAAGGAGAAGATGGCTCAATCTACTTCTCTGTATGTAAATTTTCAGATTATGGCAAACTGTCCCACATAAAAGTTAGTGAACTCAAAGCAGGTGCGAGGGTCTGCCAAGACGAGTACTGCAAAGAAGAAGCCCAAGACTTTGCACTCTGGAAGGCATGGACACCTGAAGACGGCGACGTGTTTTGGGAGACAGAACTGGGCAAAGGCAGACCTGGCTGGCACATCGAATGCTCAGCGATGAGCACAAAGTATCTAGGCGAAACCTTTGATATCCACTGCGGCGGCATCGATAATATGTTCCCTCACCATGAAAACGAAATAGCTCAAAGCGAAGGTGCGACGGGTAAGAAATTTGTGAATTACTGGATGCATAACGAGCACTTGCAGGTTGAGGGCAAGAAAATGTCTAAGCGCTTTGGCAACTTTTACACGCTCCGGGATTTGCTAGCCAAAGGTTATGATCCGATTGCAATTCGCTACTTACTGATGAGCACTCATTATCGGCAGCAGTTCAACTTCACCTTTGAAGGCTTAGAAGCCGCAAAAGCTGCGATTGAGAGACTGCGTAATTTTGTCCGCCGGTTACATGAGGTGGAAGGCACAACAAGTACAGGAAAGGTTGCGACGTTAATGGCTAAACTTGAAGCATGCTTCGGCGGCTCCATGGATGATGATCTAAACATCGGCATAGCGCTGTCATCTCTATTTGACTTCGTACGTGAAATCAACAGTATGCTAGATGCAAACATCGTCAGCAAAGATGAAGCAGCTGAAGTCGGCGGCCTAATGATGCGCCTTGACGAAGTTTTAGGTGTCATAGGTAAAGTGGAAGGAAAAGAAGCCTTGCCCTCAGACATTGACGCTTTAGTACAAAAGCGTGAAGAAGCCCGAAAAGCCAAAAACTGGAAAGAGGCCGATACAATCCGTGCGCAGCTTAAAGCGATGGGTATCGTGCTTGAGGATACAGCGCAGGGTGTGCGTTGGCATAAAGAGAAGGCTTAAGCGGTTTTTCCTCTAAAAACCCATTCTTCTGTTGCATATTTCTCTTTGCAGAATTGGTTTGCCATATCTTTTTC
>JAXDAO010000078.1:0-25395 GCA_034679745.1 Bathyarchaeia archaeon | reverse complement strand
TCTTCTTTAAGCTTCCTTCTCGTGGCTCATAAATTGTACCCTCGCGTAGTAACTGGCTTATCATGCGTTCTATTTCGCCTCGTGGGATCTTGTGCTTGGTCTCTAGTTCGTTAACTAGTGCATCTCGTTCTACTATGCCCGTTATCTTCTCCAGGTCCATGATGGTTGAGATAACAATCCCTAGTCTATCTCGGATACTCTTTGGTCTGCCAGTCATGATCAAATCGATATCGACTTTGTATGATGACATATCAATGCCTACTTCTTCAAGTGAGCGTTTCATGATTACGATGGCTGCTTCAGCGTCTTCCACGCTGACTGTATCTCGTAGGGCTACGCGTGCTCTTGCTTCTGCAACTCGGACGAGAGCTTCGAGTTGACGTGCGGTGATAGCTACGGGGGAACCTTCAGTTTCACTTGCTGATCGCATCGCCAAATAGAAGTCGCTAAGCCTCTTCAATGCTTCCTCGCTGAGTTCTGGTTTAAAACTCTTGGAGTAGCTGATGTATTTGCGTAGCAACTCGGCGTTAACTTGGGATTCCACTGGACTTACTCCCCTTTTATGTATCTCCAATATGTGCCGTGACATTTTGCTGTCCGATTCCTTGTTGGGTATATCTCGCAATACGAAAATGAGGTCGAAACGTGAGAGGATAGTGACGGGTAGAGAAATGTTTTCTGCCACGGTCCTGTTGGGTTCGTATCTACCTAGTGATGGGTTGGCGGCTGCAAGAACGGCGGTTCGAGCATTTAGTGTAGCAACGATACCTCCTTTAGCAACTGAAACAGTATGCTGTTCCATGGCTTCGTGGATGGCAACCCGATCTTCAGGACGCATCTTATCCATTTCATCGATGCATGCAATCCCTTTGTCGGCTAAAACGAGTGCGCCTGCTTCTAAACTCATGCTTCCACCTTTTTCGCGGACCACGGCTGCGGTTAAACCTGCAGCAGTAGTTCCTCTACCAGAAGTGTACAAGCCACGCGGCGCTATTTTAGAAACGTATTGTAGTAATTGTGATTTGGCTGTGCCTGGGTCACCGATGAGGAGAGCATTCAT
The DNA here is from genome assembly GCA_034679745.1 of Bathyarchaeia archaeon. GTDB lineage: Archaea > Thermoproteota > Bathyarchaeia > Bathyarchaeales > Bathycorpusculaceae > Bathycorpusculum. The sequence goes on along the minus strand of JAXDAO010000078.1, from coordinate 24,335 downwards.
TTCTCCCCTAACGGTCATGTCTGGGAGGCTTTTGGATACTCCGCCGAAAAGAAGATACATTATAGCTTCTTTGATATGTTCTAAGCCGAAGATTGAAGGTGCGATGGAGGTCATGATTTTTTTGTGCACCAATGGATCTTTTGAGAGTTCGAGGATTTTTGCTTCTTCTTCTGCTGTGGGTGGGGAGGTTTCAGGTTCTTTACCCAACACTTCAATTGAGTTAGCGTCTAGTTGGAGGATGAATGTGCGCAATTTTCCCATACCCATAAGTGAAGGTGCAAATGCGCGGACAATTCCAACTATTGAAACATGATCTCCTGGTCTTGCGACGTCGACTATTTCATCGCCAACCAGCTTTACTGCCAACATTCGAGGAAGCTGTCCTGGTGGCAGGTCTTCAGGTTTTTCTTGTAAACGGAGGTCTTGCGAGTCTATGAAGGTAGATTCTTCTTGGCTAAACTCGAATGGTCCATCTCTACCACAGTCAGGCGCCATGCAAACAGCTGGGGCTTTAAGGAACTGTCCTGTTTGGTCCACTTGGTTCATGGTGCCACAGCGTTTGCATTTGAAGGCTGCTACTTGAACCATCGGTCGCACCGGTGTTGCGCGGACGACAATGCCTTCAACCATTATTAGTTTACTCATCTGCCTTGAGCCAAGTCTGCGGAGTTGCTCCTTGCCCAGAAGCTTCACTATTCTAACGATAACTTTCCCTATTTTCTCTGCGTATTCTGCGTCTTCGATACGTAGCTGTTCGTACGCACCTTTACCTGCATGCTGAAGATATTCTTCGGGTCTTGCAAGAAGCAGTTCGGAGAGAGCTTGGTCAAAGCTATAGAGTTCCTCAAAATCGATGGTTAGCGAGAATTTTCCCGATATGGATAACTGAGCGATTCTTTGACGATATTTTTCTTTCTTGAAAAATTCTTGAAAGCGCTGTGTAGGCTCAACTTGTTCTAGAGTCACTATCTATCAGCTCCGTTTTCGAGGATTTTTGCTTTCCATTCAGAAATGATTTTTACTAATTGTTCATAGATGATTCTTTCTTCAACGGTTAATTTTTTTAAGACTTGATCGCTCTGTCCAGGTGCAGCCGAGAGAGCTACAATTTTTTTCAATCGTGAATTAACAATATCACGCGCCAGCTGCTTCACACGATCGCATTCATGGAATTTCTCAGATTGTTGTGTCTGAGTGGCTTGATCCTTTAAATCACTTAGGAATCTGCGCAGTTTAGGATAAAATTCTCCTGGCAACTCACTTATTTGACCAGGAATCTGAACGCCTTCTTTCCACTGAGCCTTGAACAACTTTGTTGCGTCTAAGACGTCCTCTTCCCTAAAATGCACCATACCGCCAGAAGCAAGCTCTTTCGCTACCCAAAAATAAACTTCGTATTCGTTACCCTCGTCGAATGGACCAACAGTTAGCCCTGCAAGCTTTATCTCTGGGCAGTTTCGGTTTGCTACTATCTTTACCAGTGAGTTTTCATAGCAAAAGTCAAGTGTATATATTTTTGCTGCCACGATATGCCTCCTCTTTTCTCAGTGCCTTTCAGGGGTTCAAAACATATAGCGAGAATGGTTTTAAGGGTTTGCACTAGTCAATTCTGCCCTATTTAATCGCTGAAAAGGTGCGTTTTGAACGTTTTTATCAGCTTATAAGGGCAAACTAAAAAAAATAAATGATCTACAATAGAAAACGCCTTGAATTAGGCATTGATAATTTAAAATGGAAAAATTGGCTGCTTCTGAGAAATGTTGTATGGGTTAAAAACAAATACTTAAAACATAAAAAAATTAAAAAGATGTTAAATCTTCTTAGAGTACGCCTTGGTCAAGCATGGAATCAGCAACTTTTATGAATCCGCCGATGTTTGCTCCGTTGACGTAGTTGACGAAATCGCCGTCTTTGCCGTACTTGACGCAAGTAGCATGGATTGCTTTCATTATGTTGTGTAAATTATCGTCGACTTCTTCTCTAGTCCATGAGTAACGTTGGCTGTTCTGAGACATTTCCAATCCGGAAGTGGCTACTCCGCCTGCGTTTGCTGCTTTGCCAGGTGCATAGAGAACCTTGTTTTTTATGAAGACTTCGATGCCTGCGGGGTCAGTTGGCATGTTTGCACCTTCAGCGACACAGAAGCATCCGTTCTTTACCAGAGTCTTTGCGTCTTCGCCGCTGATTTCGTTTTGTGTAGCACATGGCAATGCGACTTGGCATTTTACTCCCCATGGACGTTTGCCTGCTAGATACTCGGCGCTCTTGTATTTCTTTGTGTATTCCTTTATGCGTCCACGCTTGTTATTCTTCAAGTCCAAGACAAAGGCTAATTTGTCTTCATTGATTCCATCTTTGTCATAGATTGTTCCTTCAGAGTCAGACAAGGTGATTACTTTGCCGCCTAATTGGTTGACTTTTTCAACTGCGTATTGGGCAACGTTGCCTGAACCTGAGATCGCTACAACTTTACCCTTAAATGATTCTTTATGGGTTTTGAGCATTTCATCAGCGAAGTATGTAACACCATAGCCAGTGGCTTCAGGTCTGATTAAAGAACCGCCCCAATTGAGACCTTTGCCTGTTAAGACGCCAGTGAATTCGTTGCGGATTTTCTTGTACATTCCGTACATGAAGCCGATTTCTCTTCCGCCGACTCCGATGTCTCCTGCTGGGACGTCTGTGTTGGGGCCAATGTGTCGTAGAAGTTCCATCATGAAGTTCTGGCAGAAGCGCATGACTTCAGCATCGCTTTTGCCTTTGGGGTCAAAGTCTGAGCCACCTTTAGCACCACCCATTGGTAGAGTGGTTAGTGAGTTCTTGAAGACTTGCTCGAAGGCTAAGAATTTGAGGATGCTTAGGTTAACTGTTGGGTGGAAGCGTAAGCCGCCTTTGTATGGACCTATAGCGCTGTTCATCTGGATACGGTAGCCTCTGTTAACTTGGACTTCACCTTTGTCATTAACCCATGTTACTCTAAATGTAACAAGACGTTCAGGTTCAACAATCCGCTCAAGAATATTTGCGGCTTGATACTGTGGGTTCTTCTGTAATAAAGGCCAGATTGACTCTATAACTTCGAAGACAGCTTGGTGAAATTCAGGTTGGTTTGTATTTTTTGCCATAACATAGCTCATAAATTCGGTGGGTGAATTGTACATTTTCCCTTTCCTCAACTATACGTTTGTTTAGTTGATGGTCTATTGTCTATTTAATTATGCTGAATATAAAATATGTGTATGCAAAATGAAATAGTGAGCAGATAAACGAAACATATGTCTAGTAGCTATTAATATCTAACTATAGTTTTTGCAGCGGTCAATGAACTTTTATTTACAAATGACCGCGAAAAAACAATAGACAAACGTCTAAAATTTAGTTATATATTCTTCAAACTGTTTCCTGTCACGCAGACACTGAGGGCATACACAACTAAACGGTAAATTCTTAGTCGTACATAACTGTATGTAGCTACAATCCTTGCATGGGAACGCTTTGCCGCAGCGTGTGCAATTCTGAAGAAATACCACTTCATCTCCGAGTATATCACTTAAAGTATCAAGCACTTTCTCTACGTTATTGTAGCCCTTAATCGAGAAGAGACCCTGTTCACGATTGTATTCTAACCCTAAACGTATCAGATTTACGAATTTTTCTTTCTCAAGGCGTGGAAGCTTAAACCCCTTACTATTCAAAACAATAACCATAGCCCTCAGAACCTACTCATTTTAGTTAAGAAATCAACCTCTTCAGGCGTAAACTTAAACCCCGCCACAAGTGGGTTAGCTTTATTCTTCTGCAATATCGCTTTAATGTAGGGAACAAAATCCCCTTTAGCTTTTTCAATCGAAACGTGACATTGCAATCCGATTTTACCACAAATAGCATTTAGCATGCTACGTTTACCTTTTGTCCAAAACAGAGTTATGATTCTAATGGGCGGAGTAATGAATGTGAACGGCTTATACGATTGCGGATTTACTGCCGCAGCTTGGGATAAGGCGTTGTAGAAGTATTTGAGTAGATGCCAGTTTTCGGTTCCGATTCTGCCTCTAAAAACATCCGCTTGGGAAACAAAATCATAGGCTTTCGCAAGTTCTGTTGAGTCAGTATAGCGTTTTGGCAGGTTGTCTCCAACAGAAAGTAAAAATTCGTCATAATCCACGCTTGAGTACATAAGTAAACTTGAAACTTGAGCAATTGATTCTGCAGTGAAAAAGGCTCTCAATGTTTCGTCCATGCTTATGTCCTTGTTTCTAGAACTTAGCAGCATAGTGTCTTGCAGCGTTAAGGCATGATTCTGTTCGCTTAAACTCTGCAGGTCATTTATGGCAGATCGAACATCGCCCTTGCTGTTCTGAGCAATTCTCTCTAATGCCTCAAACTCAGCTCTAATGTGCTCCAACAAACAGATTTTTTGCATTAAAGCAATTATGAGTGGAATACGAACCTGCTGGAAACGCACAAGCAAGCATACCTTTTTTAGAGGTCTAAGTTTATCGATATCAGGATCATTTGCTGCCATGATAACTGGCACGAGAGATTCTTCAACTATCTTTATGATCGCCCCGACTCCACCGCGGTCTTCGTTGCCAGCTATGCCATCGACTTCATCAAGAAAAAGCACGTTACCGCCAGTTTTTGTTGACCCCGAAAAATTATCTAATGACCTATATGACGTGGCTGGTTTTGCAATTGCATTAATTGCTTTCTCTGAGCGAGTATCGCTCGCGTTCATCTCAATAACTGTGAAACCAAACTCTCTTGACGCGGAATTGACTAGTGCAGTCTTGCCAACGCCTGGTGGCCCATAAAGTAGCACCGCCTTCTTGGTGTGTCGCTTGTTTTTTAACCATTCGACAAATAGAGCTTTAGCTTCATCATTACCTACTATGTCGTCTATTTTTTTCGGACGGTACTTTTCAACCCACAGCAGTTCATTTCGCTGCATATTTTTCCTCTATACCCTTCCCATACTTAGAAAACTGAGCCAAAAGCGCACTTAGCTGGATATCACTATTCGCCCCTTCTGTTAACCGGAAATCATATTCACCGATCACGCCAGATAGGTCAGCCTTCTGTTCCGCCGTTAGATCACTCATCTTAAAGATTTCGCGCTGGACTTGACGTATGATTTCTGTACCTGAAAAACCATAGGACCCCATGATGTCATACATTGTTTTCCTAGCTTCCATGAAGTCGCCGTAGAGAGCCTTACGAATCATCTTTTGAACCTGCACGGGGCTAGCCTCACCGATTACTAAAGCAACCGTTTTCTCGTCCACAACTCCTTCCTTATATGCGGAAGCAGTCTGTAGGGCATTTATTGCATGCCTTAGATCGCCTTCAGAGAACTCAACAATACGCTCCGCTGCTTCCGGTAGTAGATTAACTTTTTCTTTTGTAGCAATACATATGAGCTGCTCTTTCATGGCTTGTTTATCTATGCGTGAGAAACGGAATATAGCACATCGACTCTGGATTGGCTCGATAATTTTGCTCGATTGGTTGCAAATGAGTATAAATCTTGATGTGCGGGAGCCGATTTCCATGATGCGCCTGAGTGCAGTTTGTGCTGGTCCTGTCATCTGATCGCATTCGTCGAGTATAATCAGTGCAAATGGTATGTTGCCAAAGCCAGAACGGCTGTAGCGGGAAAAATCTTTTATACGTTCACGAACAGTATCGATGCCTCTCTCATCTGAAGCGTTTAGCTCCAGAGTGAAACTCTTCCAGTTGGTCCCATACAGTTCATGGGCAATGGCTAGAGCTATTGTCGTCTTCCCTGTACCGGGAACTCCCGCAAGCATGAGATGCGGCATAGTTTTCGGGTTCTTCATGAAAGCCTTCAAGCTCTCAACTATGTCTTTTAAACCGACGACTTCATCCAAGTTTTTGGGGCGGTACTTTTCGACCCACATAAGTGCTTCTTCGTTAGTAGCCATAAAGTTGAACCTCTACAATAAATTATAACATTAACGACTTTTGATTATTAATTTACTTTTCCGTAAGTGCTAAGAGACATTCGGTCTACTTCTTAACCGATTTTGCTGCCTTCGGCGATGTCCCTCTCAGGTTGAAGTACTGAAACGTTTCCCGCTGAGTCTTCAGCAGCCAAAATCATGCACTGTGACTCGATACCAGCCAGCATCCGACGCTGGAGGTTCAATAGAAAGACGCATTTTTTTCCCACTAATTCTTCAGGTTTATAATACTTAAGCAAACCCGCTACGGCTTGGCGTTTCTCAGTGCCAAAGTCAACGATGATTTTTATCAGTTTCTTGGATTCTGGGACCTGTGTTGCTTCGATTATTTTACCAATGTGTAAATCGAGTTTTTCAAAGTCTACGAAGGATATCTCTTCTGCCACTGTAATCACACTTAAACGCTATTTTAATGCAATTTATGATATTTACTTTGCCTTCACAACTATCTCCAACCGTGTTTTGGTTGCCGACTTATGTGCCTGCGACAAAGGCTCTGGGATTCTACTTTTCGAGCATTGGCGAAAAGTTGTGTATCATGGGCTTTTTTAATTTAAAAATTATTGGGTAACTTTGACAATTACTTTTTACCCATAGTCTGTCTGCGCTTAATTTTACGTTGAGGTGAGTGTAATTTTTTGAGTTGATCTTCGAGCGATTTTCGCCGAACTTCCAAGGTGATGTCACCTCGGGTGTTTTCAATTATTCTACGCGCGATATCCGATTTATGTCGTAGCCCAGGAACAAGCATGTAAGCCTCATCAAGTGCCAAGAGCTGAATAAAGACTTGGTCCATGACTTCAAGGCATTCGACGCCCTTCTCAACTTCCCCTTCTCGAAGGTTGTCCAATGCCAAACGCCTGTATTCACCGATAACATCTGCCAGGCCAAGTACATAATCGACAGAGGGTACACTAATCTCCGAAGGGGTAACAAACCTCCCCTCTTTTACCAAACTTAGGAGAATGTTTGCCTCGGCATACTCCTGTAATGCAGCGCTAAACATCCCGCCATAAATAATCTCTGGGTACTTTTTTGCTAGTTCTTGAAGCTCAGAAATAATCTCTTTGGCGTTAGCTACCATTTTATGAGCTTCTTCACCCCTCTTCTGATGAACGAGCAGGATAGATTGTTTAGAAAGACTTGTGGCTTTACGCATGCTCTCATGGGTTTCCTCTCGAATTTTGTTCTTAGACATGAGTTCATTCTTTACTTGTTCAATGACTTTCTCTAAAGAGGACAAAATAACACCATAGGTAGAATATTTTTAGTTGTTAATTTCGTTTTCTAAAAAAATTGGTTAGGTTTCTTGCCATTTCTCAACTAGAAGTTTACTGTCGCCTAAAGTAAAACTGACTTTTACGAAGATGGCGTCTGAACCTTTGAATGGGAACATGCTGTCTTCTGCCAGATCTTTTGGCAAATAAACCAAGTATTTGCCGTCTTTTCTTCGGAACAGCCGACCTCTTCCTTCACTAACCATGCTGGCAACCGCTTGATTGAAGGCAATATTATGATATTTAAACCTATCCAATTTGGAGTCTTTTATCAGGATATGCGATACTTCTTTTCTTTTAAGATAGTATATTCTGCAAAAAAGAATAAATTATTCTTGTTTTTTTATATTTTTGTTTCCTGCTTTAACCTTTTACTAATTGGTCAGACTTAGTAACGACTTGAACTGGCTTATCCAATCTGCTTAATAAAACAACTCGGCTCTCAGGTGCTTCATTTATAACCTTATAGCCTGTTCTCTCAGCAATTTGATTAGCAAATTTTTTTACTTCTTCATGTATAGGCATCTGATCGAAGCATAGCCGTAAATTGGAGAATCCAATATGCATGTAGGCTTTAGTTTCAATGTACGTTGGATTTGCCTTAGCTACAAGCCTAGCATAATCATCAAGGCAATTCATGTTGTGTTCTTTAACCATTGTCATACGTAGAGCAGTAGGACAGCGGAAACTCTTGAGCAATTCCAATGTCTCATTTAGCTTAGCCCAAGCCGTTGGGAATTGGGGGCGACATACCTTTTTGTATATTTGCTCGTTAGGGGCACAAAGTGAAATGTATAATTGACTCGGTTCTTGACTTAACTTAGAAAGTTTAGATGGCAAATTTCCGTTTGTTACAAGAAAAGTCGTTAAATTCTTTTTGTGAAAAAGCTCAATTAATTCTCCAAGTGGCTCATAGAGTGTGGGTTCGCCAGTTAAACTTATAGCCACTTGATTGGGTCTTTGAGCTTCTTGAAATTTCCGCCAATCCGCTTTCTCGTTACCTTTATAGCCCGATACAATTTTTTCTTGCGCCTTAAAACAGCCTTCAACAATTTGTTCTGGGGTGTCTTTAGAGGGATTTTTCACTTCATCCCATTTAATCTGCATGTCCCCGCTTTGTGCTCTCCAGCAAAAAAGACACTGTTGAGTGCAATAGTAAAGTGAGGGTGTCATTTGGATACAACGATGAGATTGAATCCCGTAGAATTTCTGCTTATAGCAGGGTCGGTTGTTGACTATTGATTCGTAGAGCCATTTGCACCTTTTCACCGCTGAATGATGACCTATTAAATGATATTTTTGTTTCTTCAGTGAATCTATGAGCGGAGGTTTAGTCGATGGTTCCAATGGGGATGCACCGAGTTTTCTGTAGTGTTAATAAAATGGTGCCTTTTAAAAAATCCCTATTTGAGTAAGTTTTTTAGACGTTAGCTTTCTAAATTAAAATCTGTTTTTATTCACTACAATTTTGTGTTTGACGATTAAATGGTAAAGTTTAAAATACACACTCGGCTAAACATCAGCACAGGCTATACTGCCCATCTAATCAGGGGAACAGAGAGGTTGAATAACAAAGTTCTTGTAGCTATCTTTTTACTTTTTACGGTATTTGCTTTGTTACTCCCCTTGGATGCTATTGCTCAGAGTCAAAGGATTGTGAGTATTGTTCAAATAAACCCTAGCGACGGTACAGGGCCAGCAGGATCAAAGGTAACTCTTTTAGGAACCATTGCTACATTACAAGGTTCTTACCAAGTTTTACTAGGCAAGACAGTTGTTACAAGTGGTACCGCTGATGGTTATTACGTTAATGCAAATTTTACAGTTCCAGAACTTCTAGCTGCAACTTACGCGTTAACACTTAGAGATACTCGCATTAACGTTAATGCCACAGATCAATTTTCAGTTATCACTGGGCATTCTATAAGTACTGTACCTGCATTAGTGCAAGAAGGAAGTAGTGTTACTCTTGTTGTGTCAGTCACTGGTGGTCAACTGGGTATTCCTTACGGTGCCAATGTTGCCGTTGTTTCTCCGACTGGTACAACATACACAGCCGCACTAAACTTGGGCACCCCTAATGGCAAAGGAACGGCAAGTAAACAAATTACTTTTCCAAGCAGTGATTTTTCACCTACCGGTGGAACGACTGATTATAGCGGGTCTTATACGCTTAAGTTTAATCAAACTCTTTTTGTCGGGGAATTTAAAGTGAACATTTTGGATTCGTCATTTTATCATAGGGGGCAAACTGCCTATATTCATGCAATAGGCTATCAGGCAAATCAAGTTGCTACGATATCTATAACTAGTGTTAAAACAGGTGCAATTATTGATACAATATCCGTTACCTCTTCTTCTGATGGTGTTATCGATAAGCCTTGGGTAGTCACCGCTAATACTCCGATAGGTGACTGCTCAATAAAAATAACTCCTGAAGGAACCCCGAAATTGGTTTTTGACAGGCAATCATTTACAGTTATTGGATACGATGTTAAGGTGAAAGTTATCAGCCTGTCGGATGCGCCAGTATCCAACATTATAGTTGAGACATTAGATTCAGCCACCGGTGTTAGATCAAACGCAACTACTGGTGCAAATGGTATAGCAAATTTTAATCTCGAGCGGGGTTCCCATGGGATAATCGCTTTTTGGAATGATGTCAACGTGGGTGAAGCAAATATAACAGTGACTGGAGATGACACCTATACGTTGCGATGTCGATTAACTGATATGAAAATTATAGTGAAGACTGAAGACGGCATAGCTCTGCCTTTCATCGATTTAAACATAAAGTACCGTTACCAAATTGGCAGTATATCAAGAAATGGACAGGTTTCAGGTCAAACGGACCCATCGGGGAGCTTCACTTTGACCTCAGCGTTGGCAGGGGCTACATACAATATAGATGCTTCATTGTATAATCAGGTCTTCAACCCATCAAACAATTCAGTGAATAATTTGTTAAATCAGGCTACATCCGAGGTTACGATTATTTGTCCAAGCAAAAATATAACACTGGATATAACAGGATATAGTCAAAAAGCAATTCCTGATGCTCGTATCGAATTAGTTGAGCTTTCGAATGGAGTGTTTTATTCAGCTAAAACTGATGCCGCTGGTTCTGCCATCACAGATGTGACCTTCGGAATGTACCGTCTTAGAGTCTACAAAGACAACACTATAATCAACGAAACGAGCATTTCAGTATTTAGTAATAGTCATAAACAAGTCCACTGTGCACTTTATGGAATCAATCTCTCCGTTTCAGTTGTTGATTTATTCGGTTCTCCAATATCGAATGCAGATGTAATGCTCAACGGTCCAACAAAAGTCTACACTACTACAACTGAAAATAGCGGCATAGCAGAATTCGAAAATATCATCGGTGGTAACATGCAAATAATCGCCCAAGCCCAAGGTATTGAGGATGCATCTCAAGCAATAATAGTAAACGTTAATGAGCCAACTATGGTGCAGGTAAAAATAGAAAGATATGTCGCTTTGGGAGCAACTCTCATGCAAGCTAGTACTCTCATAACTATAATCACAATTATAATGGCTGTGATACTGTTTTTAATAGTCGAATTTTATCGCAAACGGAAATTCAAAGTTACTGCGAATGTTGCCTAATTTCTTCTTTTGTAGAAAAAAGTTTATATGTTTTCCAAGAAACATAAGAAAAACAAGTACCGCGTAAACATCAACTATTTTGATAGACATTGAGGTGTATCTGTTGGCCCAAACAAAATCTTGTTCTCCAACATGTCATTCCTTTAAATGCGCAAAAAACTCGGTGTTGTATCGACGAGATTCCGTATGGTGCAGAGAGACAGACGAACCTTGTAGCGTCGCTAAATGCACGTACGCAATGTGCTTTAAGAGGCGTTTATTGCCTGGTGCTGTCTGCGGCGAAACTGTGAAGCGTAAAACCGTTGAAAAAGACCTAGAAGACGACTTGTTTGATGCCTCTGTGAAACTAAAAGGAAAGGCATTGCGGAAACTTGGGGATCAAGACTTTTACTAGAATGAATATTTTAAAAACAAATATTTACTCGTGTCGTTACACGAGTTTTTTCCCTTATTTTGATTGAACCCTTTTAACTACTGGCGGCTTAACTTTCTTGAGAATCCTGTATCCGCAGATGATGCATTTTGTTTCCCCGCCTCTGAGTTCTAACTCTTCTGATGGTACTCTTGAGCCGCATCTCATGCATTCATAAACAATTCCTGATTTTTCCAAAGGAAACGCCTCTTCCTACAAAGAAAAGCATTTTACTTTTAAACATTTCCAATATAATGCCAAAACGAGGATGTTGAGTTGAGAAAACGCTTAAAAGAGAAGCTGTCAAATGCCCTTTCACCTGAATCTTTAAGCAAAGTGACTAGCTCGTTTGACCTAGTAGGCAACATCGCCATTATCAAAGCACCCATCAATGCAGCAGATGCTGAGATTGTTGCAAAGCAGATAATGTCCACCCATACGGGCGTAAAAACCGTGTTTTCTCAGACTAGCCCAATCCGAGGCCACCACCGAATCCGACAGTTAACATTGCTGGCAGGTGAAAACACAACAGTTACCAAACACAAGGAAGCCGGTTGCGTCTTTGCCGTCGACGTAGAAAAATGCTATTTCTCACCGAGACTCTCCCATGAACGGTTACGTATAGCAACACAAGTTTCTCCACATGAAACCGTTGTTAACATGTTTTCAGGTGTTGGCTGTTTTAGTGTAATAATTGCCAAATTTATACCTAAAATAAAAGTGTACTCGATCGATGTTAACCCAACGGCGTATCAGTATATGGTGGAGAACGTGAGAGTGAACCGGGTTTATGGAAAAGTGTACCCTCAACTAGGTGATTCAAAAGTCATAGTAGAGTCTCAACTTCAAGGAATTGCCGATCGCGTCTTGATGCCTTTGCCCGAGAAAATATTTGAGTATCTGCCAGTAGCTTTATCGGCGTTAAAGAAAGAAGGTGGGTGGATTCACATCTATGACTTTCAGCACGCTATTGGAAAAGAGGATCCTGTCGAAAAGACTGAGTTAAAAGTTGCTGAGACGCTCGAGAGCTTAGGTGTTCACTACGTGTTTGCATATTCCCATGTAGTACGAAGTATAGGTCCTAATTGGTACCAAACAGTAATAGATATACACATCTTGAATCCTTAAACAAGTTTTAATAATACAAACCCTTACCTATTTATTTCGTGGTCCCTGCATGAAACATAAACTAATGGAAATCCTTGCGTGCCCAATAGACAAACATCATCCGCTTGAACTACACGTCTTTGAAGAAAAGGATGAAATCGTTGAAGGCTTAATTGTTTGCCCAAAATGTCTGCGATGGTACCCAATAAGAGAAGAAATTCCAGAGATGCTTCCAGATGAGTTACGTAAAGAGGCTGATGATCTGCCTTTCTTAAAGAAGTGGAAGGCTAAGGTGCCTCAGAATGTCCTATCCGAAGGCAAACCCTTTAACTTAAAATAAATCTATTTTTTTAATTGTATTGCAATGTTTTTTGCTGATGATTGCATAGCTGCAGTCGCTATTTCCAGAGCTTTTACTCCGTCTTCACCTGTTACCAGCGGCTTCTTTTTCTCTATGATGCATTCCACGAAGTTTTGAAGCTCTGCTTTTAGGGGTTCTTGGAACGGAAGACGTGGTTGAACAGTTTGTGTTTTCTCTTCAATCCATAGGTCCTGAGTGTTGTAATCAAGACGCATAATGGCTTCTGTGCCTGTGGCTGTAAGAGTGCGCGTTTTGTAGGGTGTTAACCAGTTGGATTCGATGAAGGCTGTTTCTCCATGCTCGTATGTTAGCATGATTTGCGCATAGTCCTCGAATTTTTGAATGCGTTTGCTACCCATTTTAGCATAAACTGAAATAGGATCTTGCTTGGAAATAAAGCGCATAACGTCTATGTCGTGTATAGCTGTGTCTTTAACGACTCCTACATCTCCTATCCGCTCAGGCCACTGTGAAACACGTTTTGCAGTAACGCTGACAAGATCGCCAATTTTCCTATTCTCTACTGATTGACGAATAAGCTGAAGTCCAGGGATAAATCGCATAAGGAACCCCACAGTGAGATGTAAGCCGTTTTCTTGAGCTTTTTTGACTAGTTGGCGTGCCTGTTCGGGGGTTGTTGACATTGGCTTCTCGACTAGAACATGTCTGCCTGCATTTAGCACCTTCATGGCTTCTTCAAATAAGGTTGTTGACCATGTGCAGACGTTAACTGCCTGAATGGATTTATCTTTGAGCATTTCAGTGCTATCTGAGTAGGCTTTGACGCCGTATTGTGCTGCCATGGTTTTTGCTCGATCAGCATTAACATCACAAACTGCAACAAGTTCAGTAGAAGCAAGCTCTTTGTACACTCGAGCATGGTTCTTTCCCCATTGACCAGTTCCGATTACTGCAACACCAACTTTTGTCATTTCTTGTCAAACCTTCTTCCAAGCCCAAAGTATATGAATCCTTCTTTCTCAACCTGTCCTTGGTCAACTTTTCCTACCAAATCTACCACTGCCGAGGGGGTTTTCATTAATGCTTTAAGCTTCTTTAGATTCAGGCGGTTAAACTGATCATGTTCTGATAGTACTATTATGCAATCTGAACCCTCAACAGCTTCGTTTAAGCTGGTCTTTAGAACTCCTATATCAACAGGTTCTTTTTTTGCTGTTGGATCATATAGGTTTATTTTTGCTCCCTTTTGTTCAATCATCTTGATAAATGCTCTAATGGAAGATGTCCTGTTTACTTTACCTAAAACTGCTACTCTACATCTTCTTAGTGTTTTGCCACAACTTTGTAGGGCTTCCTGTGTCAGGTTAACTGCATGTTTGATCATATCCTTGTTTATTTGTCTAGCCAATGATGGCATCCTAAGTTTGACATTTAGGTTTTCTGCGCAATCAAGTAGCAGATATGTTTCGTTTTTGTTCTCTTCCTCAATTATTGTTGGTCTAAAAATAGGTGTTTTTAAGTCAAGGGTATCTATGACTTTGAAATAGTCGATGTTTAAGCTTTCGCAGAATACAGCTAACTCATTAGTAAGTGCTATGTCTACATCTTTTTTTGTAACTGTGAATAAGGTACTTGCTTCTGCAGTTTTTATGTCGCTTATCTCTTTGATATTACTTGTTAGGGTTTTAAGAATTATTGTAGCTGCTTCTAGGCTGGTATTTTCGGTTGCTGCAACTTTAAGTTCTGATTTTGCGACTGGATCGCTTGTAGATAGGATTGGGCAGTAAGCCAAACCAAGATTGCAGCCAACCTTGAGACCTGAGGTATTCTCCAAAAGTTCTTTTACTGTTCCTTCAATGTAACCTATTCCCGCAATACCAGCATACAGAACCAATGCACCTTCGTGCAGGTTTGCACCGACTTGTTTGTATGTGTTATCTAGACCCTTGTAATCGTTTTTTTTCTTTTCATCCACTTTAACTGTTATGGCTATAACTACTACATCGCTTTGAGATACAGCCTTTTTCAATTCGCTGATTACACTTATTTTTTCTGAGTTAATGTGACTCCTTAGCTTAGCTTCAGTTTCAACCATTCCAAAAGTTGTTTTTCCTTTTGATATTTTCTTCAAAACACTTGCGTCTGCGTCTGTGCAAAGTACTTTAAAACCTGCATCCGCAAAAGCGTTTGCATAAAAAATTCCTTTGTGACCACATCCAACGACGGCAACACTGTATTTTGAACGTTTTTCAATTGTATCTACATCTGTTGATCGTAAGTGTAGAATGGAGGGCAAACGGCTTCCTCGGCTAAGTTGTGATTATATGGTTGATAGGATTTTTTCGAGCCTTGAAGTGAAATCTTGAACTAGCTTTAATGCTTTTTCTTGGTCCTTTGCTTCCGCATAAAGTCTAAAAACTGGCTCAGTTCCGCTTGGTCGAATTAGAATTGCGCTGTCATCTTTGAACCAGATTTTGACTCCATCAATGGTGCTGACGTTCTCGCTTTTGACTTCTTCATAAATTTTCTTCAGCAAAGGCTCTTTTTTGCTGTTGGGGCATTCAATTTTGCCTTTTTCAATAAAGTATTGAGGTTCCTCGGCTACAAGTTGAGTGAGTGATTTACCTGTTTCTGCCATAATATTTAGTAACAGCGCCGTTGTCATGGCGCCATCACGGACAGCTTGATGAGGACGATAGAATATACCTCCGTTTTCTTCACCGCCTAAATTAGCGTTTTCTGCTTTCATGGTCTGCGAAACAGTCACACTGCCCACTTTGGTCCAGATTAATTGTCCCTTGAAAGCTTCAACAGTGTCTTTTATTAGGGTGGAAGAACTGACAGGAGTGACAATTTTTGCACCTGGATTTTTGATTAGATACTGTTTGATTACTACGGCAAAAGTTTTGTCTCCCCAATAAATGGTACCATTTCCATCACAGAATATCGAGCGGTCTGCGTCTCCGTCGAAAGCAACCCCCATATCTGCACCAACAGCTTTTACAGTTGCTGATAAGTCGCCGAGGCTTTCGGGTCTGGGCTCAGGGAGTCTGCCGGGGAAAGTACCATCGATGTTAGCATTAATCGTGGTTACTTTACACCCTAGTTCGCGGAGTAGGTGTGGTAGAGCGATTCCTCCGACGCTGTTAGCAGCATCTACTACTACATGGAAGTGTTTAGCTGCGATCTTTTTAGTATCAACATGTTTTTTGATAGCTTCTCTGTATTCTTCGTTGATTCCAGGTAGATCTCTTTTAGCACCAAGATGGTCCCATTGGGCATAGATAATTTTATCTTCAAAATAAATGCTCTCTATATCGATTTCTTGTTCATGGGATGTTTCTATACCATCACTCCAGATTACCTTGATACCGTTGTATTCTGGGGGATTGTGTGAGGCAGAAATTATTATTCCACCGTCCATCTTGTGATTTTTTACTGCAAATTGAATTGCAGGGGTTGATGCCATACCTGCCGAGTAGACATTGCAACCTGCAGACATTAAACCGGAGATAACAGCTTTAGCGAACATTGGACCGCTTGTACGTGCATCATAACCGATAAGTATGTTTTTTTCTTTGCCAAAAAATGTTCCAATGGATGCACCAAGTTTTATTGCCATTTCAGGTGTCAATTCAACATTAACCAAACCACGGACACCGTTTGTTCCAAAAAGCTTCGTTGTACTCATGTGACGTTCAACTCGTACTGTTTTTATCTATCATACAGCACGCTTCGGTTTTAAAAAGCTTTCAAGAAATTACTTTTGCTGGGCACACCGCTGAACCTTCATGCAGATCAACGTTGTCTTTAATTTTAGATTGGTCGCCTACTATACAACCTCTTTCGAGCCTAACATTTTTACCGACATGTACTCCTTCGCCTAGTACAGCACCTTCTATAGTGACTCCATCTTCGATTTCAACGTCGGGGAAGATAACAGAATTGGCTATAGTGACGTTTTTACCAACTTTAACGTTTTTGCCTAGGATTGCATAGGGACCTATTACGGATTTTTCGCCGATAGATATATCATTATCAAAAGCAACTGGGGCGTTGACTTTGAAGCCTTCCGCTTTTGGCTTCTTGAGTCTGTTGCCGATCGCATCAAGTACAGTCTTGTTAGCTTCCAAGTATTCATGGGGTTTACCGATATCCATCCATAATCCTTCGATACAGCAACCGATCATCTTTTGTGCCTCGACGATTTTGGGGAAAACTTCACGTTCAATCGAGACTGCTCTGTCCTCTGGAATGTAGTTGAAGATTTCTGGATTAAAAACATAGGCACCCGCATTGATGAGATTGCTCGGTTCCTGACCTTTAGCGGGCTTTTCAACGAAGCGTTTTATTCTCTCACCATTTAATTCGACTACACCGAAATTCCAGGGATCCTTAACGCTGCAAAGCGCCATTGTTACTATGGCGTTGTTTCTTTTGTGCATTTCAATGAGCTTCTTGTAATCTATTTCGGCGAAAATATCCCCATTTAATACTATGAAAGGTTCATCGTGTCCGATAAGCTTCTCTGCTTTCTTTATTGGGCCGCCTGTTCCTAATGGTTTCTTTGGTGGGTCTATTGAGAATCGGACTTTTAAGCCGCATTTTGGGGGTTTTTGTTGTCGAATGTAGAATTGTGTTAGAGCGTTGACGGCGAGGATTGCTTCGTTAACGCCGTCGTGAGCTAATCGTTCAAACACCCATTGAAGTAGGGGTTTGTTGACTATCGGGAATAGTGTTTTTGGTCTTGCGCAACTGAGTGGTCTTAGTCTTGTGGCGAAGCCACCTGCTAAAATTAAGGCTTTCACTCTGTCACCTTGGATATGCAGTACTTATTTGCGATTTTTTATATAAACAATTGTAGGAGACGTATACATCCACTCTGTTAAGAGAATAAACGAGTTTATTCCCACTCGATGGTTGCAGGTGGTTTATGAGTAATATCATAAACAACGCGAACGACTTGGGGGATTTCATTTGTGATTCTAGTGGATATCTTTTCTAGGATTGGGTAAGGTATTTTAGCGAAGCTTGCTGTCATGGCTTCTCGGCTTTCCATTGCTCGAACGGCAACTACATATCCGTACGCTCTCGCGTCACCCTTTACTCCTGTGGCTTTAGTATCGGTTACCACCGCAAAATATTGCCAAAGGTTTTCTGCAAACTCCGTTTGCTCAACTTCTTCTCGGACAATCCTGTCAGCAAGCTTGGCTATTTTGATCTTCTCTTCCGTTAACTCGCCAATTATACGGACGGCTAGTCCCGGTCCTGGAAACGGTTGACGGTTAACAATTCCCCTGGGTAACTCAACCATTCTTGCAACCTTTCGGACTTCATCTTTGTATAGGTCTCGGAGAGGTTCAAGGATTTTTTTGAACTTGATTTTTTCAGGTAATCCCGCTACGTTGTGATGAGATTTGATTTTGTCCGAGTTTTTTCTGAAACCTGACTCTATTCTGTCTGGATAGATTGTACCTTGAATTAGATATTCGGCACCTGATTCGTTTGCGATTTCCTCAAAAACTCGGATGAACTCTTCGCCGATGACCTTTCGTTTGGTTTCTGGTTCAGTGATGCCTTTAAGTTTTTTCATGAACCGTTCTTGCGCGTTTGCCACTATGAAATTTATGGGGTATTTTTGGAATGTTCCTCTAATTGCTTCTGGTTCGCCATCTCTCATTAATCCGTGATCAACAAACACTGCGGTTAATTTGTCGCCGAGTGCTTGTGCAGCGATTGCTGTCGCTACGCTGGAGTCTATCCCTCCACTTAAGCCGATTATAGCTCTGGCTCCTCCTGTTTCGGTTCGGAGTTCTTTTACCATTTTTTCGATGAGGTCTTCCATTTGCCAGTTTGCTTGGGCTTTGCAGATTTGGAAGATAAAGTTTTGAAGCATTCGCATGCCTTTTTCTGTGTGTATGACTTCAGGGTGCCATTGTAGGCCGTAGATTGGTTTTGTTTTGTGCCGGAATGCTGCGACTGGGCAGTTGTCGGTGTGTGCTAAAGCTTCGAATTCCGGTGGAGGTGCCATTATGGTGTCGCCATGGCTCATCCAAACTTTTTCTTTATCGCTCAGGCCTTCTAAGATGTTTACTGGTTTATCGATCGTGACTTGGGCGATGCCGTATTCTTTACAGGTTGCAGGTTCTACTTTGCCGTTTGTTATCTGGGCTAAAAGCTGGTGTCCGTAGCAGAGACCTAGAATGGGCAGATTTACTTCTAGAATACGTGAATGTAGTCTTGGTGCGTTTGGTTCATATACGCTTGAAGGTCCGCCTGAAAGGATTAAGCCTTTAACGTTAAATTTTTGATTAAGGACCAGCACTTCTTCGGGTGAGATGTCGTGCGGGACTATTTATGAGTAGACGCCGTGCTCTCTAATTCTTCTGCCGATTAGATGGCAGTATTGTCCTCCGAAGTCAAGGACCAATATGGTGTCATATTTGGTTGGCATCTTGTCTGGCTCCGATTTATTGGGGTTTAGGCTCTAATTTAAGATTCCTGTGTTTTTCTTTTAAAATTGACCTGTAGATTTGTGTCTTTGAGTGTTTGTTTTATACTCTTTTAGTAATAAACTAAACTTTTATAAACTAATTCGCCAGATAATTAAAAGTATGTCCCGAAAATTTGGGAATAATTGGAAAAACGTGCAGGAAGAAGTGGATATGGAATTAAATGACACAGATGTTAAAATTCTCCAGAGTCTATTAGCAGATGCTAGATTTTCAAGTCGACAGATTGCAAAAAACGTCGGTGTTTCAGTCGGAACCGTGTTATCTAGAATCAAAAAGATGGAAGACGAGGGTTTAATCAAAGGTTACTCAGTCATCTTAGACCACGAGCGGTTAGGTTATCAACTAACTGTTGTTACTGAAATCACTGTTTCCAAAGGTCGATTGCTTGAAACTGAAAGTGAAATAGCCAAAATTCCAAACGTGTGTGGAGTTTACGATGTAACTGGCTTAACTGACGCTGTAATAATTGCTAAGTTTAAGAGTAGAGAAGACCTTGGGGCTTTCACTAAGAAATTGCTCGCGTTACCTTACATTGAACGAACTAATACCCATGTGGTGCTAACGACGGTTAAAGAAAACTTCCGCCTACTCTAAATTAGACATTCTATTGTTTGGTTTTTTCCACTTTATGGTTCTCTTTTTTGTACTTTAATTCAGGGGAGGCTATTGTGATTCTTGTTCCTGGCGTCACAGGGCTAGTTAACCATACATTTCCTCCGATGACTACGTTATCGCCTATTACTGCATCTGGTCCAAGTAGTGTTGCGCCTGAATATATTACGACATTGTTGCCGATTGTGGGATGGCGTTTGCGTCCTTTAATGATATTACCTTTCTCGTCTTTTGGGAAACTGAGGGCGCCCAGGGTTACGCCTTGGTAGAGCTTGACGTTGTCGCCGATTTCAGCGGTTTCTCCTATTACAACACCCGTTCCGTGGTCGATGAAGAAGTTCTCACCGATTTTTGCGCCAGGATGTATATCAATACCTGTTAGGGAGTGCATGTGTTCGCTCATGATGCGTGGAATCAAGGGTACACTATTAAGATACAATTCATGAGCTATCCTGTATGTGGTTATTGCAAGTACGCAAGGATAGCTAAGAATTACCTCTTCGTTGCTAACCGCCGCTGGGTCGCCACTGTATGCTGCTTGTATGTCTCCGCTTAGCTTTGAGCGGATTTCAGGTATCTTCTCTAGAAGCTCCTTAACGACGACATGAGCCCTTTTTTGGCAAACGTCCTGTGGGCACTCGCTGATTTTTCTGCAGATATACTTAAGGCTCTTTTCTATCTCATTAGTGAGCCGCGCATAAACTGAAGTTAACTTTGTGCCTAAATAGTACCTTATGTTAGCTTTGGTGATTTCTGTATCGCCTAAATAACCGGGGAAAAGAACTGTAAATAGATCCTCTAAAACTTCAATAACAACTTTCTTTGATGGGAGATCTCGCCCTTCAAGGTGGTCCATTCCTCCAAATTTTACATAGCTAACCATAACGTCGTCTACTAGTTTAGGTAAACCCTTCACAACCCAGTCTTGCTCTACATTATGAGTGTTTCTAATGAGTGTGTCTATCATGCGGTCTGGGTTCCAGCTATCAGAATCCAAATTCTTCTGCCTACATTCGCTGCAATCTTTGGGTTGAGACTGGTTTGGTTTTGGGCTCATTTCATTTTCCCTTTTCCTGAATAATGTAGAAGGGAAGATATAAGAAAAGCGTCTTTCGAAAAGACATTATTGCTGTAGGAGTAACTGGCTATTGGAACAGTGTAGTGCTGAGGTAACGCTCGCCTGTGTCCGGTAGGATTACGACGATTAGTTTACCCTTGTTTTCTGGGCGGTTAGCGATTTCTAGTGCAGCGTAGGTTGCGGCTCCCGCGGAAATGCCAACGAGCAAACCTTCCTTTTGGGCAAGTTGCCTAGCGGTTTTCAATGCGTCATCGTCTGTTACTTTGATAATTTCGTCTACTAAGTCGAGTTTGAGTACGTCGGGTTTGAAGCCTGCACCTATGCCTTGGATTTTGTGTGGACCTTTTTCTCCGCCGCTAAGTACCGGTGAAGCTGCAGGTTCCACAGCTATGGATTTGAAACTGGGTTTTTTAGCTTTAATGTATTGGGCTATGCCTGTTATGGTTCCGCCTGTTCCAACGCCGGCAATCAGCATATCTACTTTGCCGTTTGTATCTTTCCAGATCTCGGGTCCAGTTGTTTGTAGGTGAGCTTTTGGATTAGCTTGGTTTTTAAATTGTTGGGGCATGAAGCTGTTTGGTGTACTTTCAATAATTTCTTCAGCCTTTTTGATAGCACCATTCATTCCTTCTGATCCAGAAGTGAGAATTATCTGTGCACCGTAAGCTTTGAGGAGTTCAACTCGTTCCCTACTCATGGTCTCAGGCATTGTCAATACGAGTTTGTAGCCTTTGACCGCTGAAACCATTGCCAAGCCAATTCCTGTGTTGCCACTTGTTGCCTCAACAATAGTCGAGCCCGATTTGAGTATTCCCTGCTTTTCAGCTTCCTCTATGATGCTTAGGCAAATTCTGTCTTTGATGCTGCCTCCTGGATTTTTAGCTTCAAGCTTTACCGCGACAGTTGCGTCTATACCTTGGGTTAATCTGTTTAGCTTTATTAGGGGTGTTTTACCAATTGTTTCAAGAACATTGCTGTAAATTTTTGCCATAAGCAACCTCTTTTGTTTGAGTTAAAATCCTTGGTTCGTAGTAATAAACAAATCTAGCCTACTTATACTCGTATGGAAAGTAAAGCCTTTAAATGGGCACAATGTTTCTATATCACCGAAACGCCTCAAACGGTGAATATTTAGGCGGAGGTCGCCCAGCATGGCCAAAGGCGTAGGACTGAGGCTCCTATCCCGCAGGGGTTCGTGGGTTCAAATCCCACCCTCCGCACCAGATTTTGTAGCTGATGGCTTTTCTTTGTAGTTGTGTTGTACAAGAGCGCGACTGTCATAACTTACGATATAAGTTATATGTTTCGACTGTGAACATTTGCTTAATGGGTGGCTTGTTTGGCTAAGGCTGCTTTGATAGCACCAGCGTATTTGTCAGTAGCATGGACTCTAATGGTTAGTTATCAGATTTTCACAGAAACAGCCGTAAAAACATTAGTAAATTCATTTGTTCTCTACGTTCCTATGTTAGGTAACTGGCTGAATTTGAGAATTGAAATGGTCGTGTTTATTTACGCTTTTGCTTGGGTGTTTGTCTTATCGTCAATTATCCCTCAACTGATTCTTGGAAAAGATAGGGGTGTCTTTATGCAGTTCATCGTTTGCTTAATCCTTACCTTGACTGCTTTCGTGTTGATTGATGTACTTGCTGGGTATGGCTTAGATTTCACCAATCCAGCAGTTATTCTGTCAAATCCATACATGGGTTTGTTTGGGAACATAGTTTTTGCCGCTTTCTACCTTTCGCTGCCCTACATATTCATGGTTGCAATAGACCTTAAATTAAGAAAGAGGAGAAAGCAGCAAGACGAAAAAGCAAAGGAATTAACTCATGAATTTAATAGCCGCAAAAGTAATCCGGGTAATCCTGTTGCTCACCATAGCTCTGCAAATGTATAACAACTGGCAAAAAAGCCTTTCAGTATTGCTTTTTTCATCAAAAATTTGTTTTTCTTGGGTAATGCATAAAAGCCAATGATGCACAGTGATAATTTAACACTATGAAGGTTCGATTACTCATGTCCGCTAAAACCCTACCAAGAAAATTCGTCTCAGTGGACCCCAGCAAATGCATCGGCTGCGGTGTATGTGAATATGCTTGTGCAACAGATAAAGGCGAAGGCAACTGGAATCCAATTCGCGCTAGAATCCGTGTTGTTCGAATGGCACCCGTTTTCAATTTTGCATTAACATGCCGCGGATGCGTAGACGCAAGATGCGTAAAAGCATGCCCAGAACGTGCAATCGTACAATCAGAGAACAACAGTTTACTAATCATTGACGAACAGAAGTGTAAAGGTTGCGATTGGTGTGTACAGGCCTGCCCACATGGTGGAATCACAATTCAAGCTGAAACAGGAAAAGCAGTTGCATGCAACCTCTGTGAGGGTGAACCCCAATGTATACAAGCTTGTCCGGAAGACGCTTTACAAATAGTTGAGTCAGATGAAGAAGCAGACAAACGCTTTAGTGAAGCTCTAGATAAATTGCCCGAACAAACACAACATTTAGAATCAATCGTCAAAAAGAAAGACTGGAAACCATTAATCACTTCCGCAGAAGATCGCTCAGCCCGAATCGCCGAGAAACTAGAAGCTATCAATAAGCGATCGCTCGCTAGAAAACTCAAAGAACAAGAAAAATAGTTATTTCTATTCGGGGTTAACGGTTTTCTTCGTAACCCCTTAAAAATGAATCAATATCTAATCCAACGTTTTGCCCCGAATATCCGCCTTCTAATACAAAAAAGGCAGGTAATCCAATTTTAGCAATACGCTTGCCGATTTCAAAGTAATCTTCAGTGACCAAACCTAAAGTTGCCAAATCACATTTATGTGTATCAAATCCTGCTGAGACCGCAAGGGCTTCAAATTTACCAATATCCAAACTGGCTAACGCTTTAT
The DNA here is from genome assembly GCA_034679745.1 of Bathyarchaeia archaeon. Lineage (GTDB taxonomy): Archaea > Thermoproteota > Bathyarchaeia > Bathyarchaeales > Bathycorpusculaceae > Bathycorpusculum. Next base: position 491 of record JAXDAO010000078.1, on the reverse strand, counting down.
CCAATGTCTCTAGATGTACTTTTGCCCCAGCATTTGGTGGTAACGCGAAATTGATGCAGTTTGCCTCTGAAAAACCCCCAGTTCCTGGATAATTAGGCGACTGGTGTATTGAAATATATGTGACCCTGTTATCACCTAAGAAAATTTCTTGTGTCCCGTTTCCATGATGGCCATCTATGTCTATAATCAAGGTTTTCTTGCCTGATTCTTTCACTGCAATTGCGATGTTGTTGAGATAGCAGAATCCTCGCGTGTAAACGCCTAATGCTGCCCCGCATTTTCCTGCGTGGTGGCCCGGTGGCCGTGTAAGTGAGAATCCGCCGATTTTACTTGCTAGTAGAGCGGCTCCGGCTGATAATCTGGCGAAGTCAAAAATGTTATCATATGCCGGTGTGTCGGAGTCTTCAACTAAGCCCTTTTTAAGGTTCCAAATGTATTCCATGTCGTGTGCAGATAATATCTGATCTTCTGTTGCGTGTGTGGGTTCGATG
>JAXDAO010000077.1:0-3583 GCA_034679745.1 Bathyarchaeia archaeon | reverse complement strand
AGAACTTAATAATGTACTCGTAAAATTCTGTTTACGTGCACTTCGTGTTTTTCAATCAACAAGACCTGAGCCACTTAGACCTGGCGAAATTGCTCTAATTGTAAACAACGAGCTTGTTAAAGGCGTTTTATACGATTTGAATCTCCAGCCAAGCATTGACGCTATAGCAAAAGCCGCTAAGGAAACTTGGGCAAAAGAGCAGAAACAGTAACTGCTCAAACTTTTCTATTTTTGAATTTTTAGAGTATTATCTTGTTTTAGGTTGATATTTAAAAAATAAAGTTGTTGGCCGAAATTACTTTCGGCGGGCATAATCCATGATTGGGATCAGTTTGGGGTCTGCCTGAACGATTTGCATGTCATCAACCATGCCAACGAGTGCACCGTTTTTGTCGACTGCAGGGAGATGCTTTATGTTCCAATGTTTCATGAGTTCGGCTGCTTCTTTGAGAGATGCATTTTGGTCGATAACGACGAGTGGGTTTGTGTAGACCATTCTTGCGATAATGGTTCTGATTGGTACTTCAGCTTCCATTGCTCGAACAATTAAGTCTCTTGTTGTGATGATGCCTGTTGGCTTCCCGCTCTGAATAACAAGAATTGCGTCTTTGTCGTATTTAGTCATTAAAGAAATTACGTCTTTCAAAACGGTGTTGTTTTCTACTGTTTTAACGTCTTTTTGCATAATGTCTTTTACTGTGCAATTGTTTGCTGCCATTTATTTTCACCTTGACGCTATGAGAGAAGCAGTAGTTGTTTATCAATTTTACGTTTATTTTCTTAATGAAAGACTATAATCCTTAAAGGTAAGTAAAAGCCCTTGTTTATTTAATGAATAAGGGGTAAATTGAATTTTGAATAAGGGCTACTCTGATGAAGGACGCTTTAACCAACGCTTAGATAACGCGAAAAGCTACGGTGAAGTATGGAAAATAGTGCAAGAAACAGCTGAATATACCTTGGGTAAGCGCCGTAATAGCATGATGCTTTTCCTTGACGATTTGCCTCTGCAATTAGGCGCTTATTATCCTGTTGGAACTAACAATATTGTACTCAATCGTGCACTAGTGGATGTCGTTGAAGCGTCAGTAACGGATAAACCTACCATTAACGCCTTAGTATACAACCTGCTTTTACATGAGTATCTGCATGCTCTAGGTGACTTGTCTGAGGTTGGCGTTAGACAAAATGTGGTTGAAGTTGCCAAGAGAAGCTTTGGCGAACAACATATCGTAACTGTCCTGGCGCGCAAATCTCCATGGGTTCTGTTAAAAGATATTTCGTTGGTACCGAACGCTCCTAAGCGTGTTATGGAAATTGTGCGTGACTTCGAAAAAACATGCAACTATATCGTATAAGATAGCAGATGAGTCTTTGTTCTGTAAGTATTAATAATAAAAAGGGAAGAAAATTTAGTAGTTTTCAATCCAGACTTCAAAAAACGCTTTTGGATGAGCGCATGTTGGACATTGATCTGGTGCCTCTGGACCTTCTATTACCATGCCGCAGTTTCTGCATTTCCATTTTATCGGTTCATCTTTCTTGAATACTTTGCCATTTTCAATATTCTCTAGTAGTTTGTTGTATCGCCGTTCGTGGTATGCTTCTACCTTAGCTACCATTCTAAATGTTGTAGCAACATCTTTGAAGCCTTCTTTTTCTGCGATTTCTGCAAAATTTGGGTAAATAGTGCCCCACTCCAGTTTTTCGCCTTCAGCAGCAGCTTTAAGGTTGTCAGTAGTGACTGCAATTATGCCGGCTGGATAGGAAGCGGTGATTTCTACAACTCCGCCTTTCAGGTGTTTGAAGAACAGTTTAGCATGTTCTTTCTCGTTTTCTGCTGTCTCTTCAAATATAGCTCCGATTTGTTCATAGCCTGCTTTTTTTGCTACACTAGCAAAGAATGCATATCGGTTTCTTGCTTGAGATTCGCCTGCGAAGGCTGCCAAGAGGTTCTTTTCTGTTTGACTTCCAACAAAATCCATAATCAAAACTCCTTACCGATAATTTGCAGTAACAAAAATAAAAGGGTTCCTTGATAAACAGTGCTAGTTCATGTTAAATGCTTTTATTTTCCGTTTGACCTTTAACCTGATGCCGGATGATGAGAAGGCATTAAGTTGACGTAACAGGATGAAAACTCAGAGTTACTCAGACGGCACATTTCTTCATCAGCCAGATTCAAATACTAAAAGGCAACCGTGCAACCGATAGTAATTTTTAAAAGGACTATAAACCATTCATTTAGTCTATTACAGGAAGCGAAAGGTTGGAAACAGTTACTGGAAAAAAGATCGTCCTCACAGCATCAGCTACAGAAATGAGTGACTTTTTAAATAATCCATTCATAGCATTCGCAGGTGGCTTTGGTAAAGGCCCAATCCCTTTATCATACGTGCGCAAAACGCTCTATCCACATCGCCAAAAGCGTGCTGATGGACAAGCAAGCTATGCGCCTTATGGATTACGAAAAGTTGAATCCATGTTACTTGAAGGTGGATTCTCACAAGATGACATCGCAGTAGCTTATCCCGAGGATTTGGACAAGTTTATTGGTCCAGAAACCAAAGTTGTGGGCATATCCAGCATGGATCCCACAGGCATGGGCTACGTAAGCAAAACCTACAGCTCCATCGTAGGTGGCGGCGAACCCATGAACCGAATCGAATTCCGCAAACTCGTCATGCACCCCGCCATCAAAAAATATAAACATAGTCTCAAATTGATCGTTGGAGGATACGGTTCATGGCAACTTGAACGTCAACACGTATCAAAAAACTATGGTGTCGACTGTGTCCTGATGGGCGGCAGACCTGGACCAATAGTTGAGCTTTTCAAGAAAGCCATAAACGGTGAATCGCTTCCTAGAATTGCAAAAGCTGACGAATCACTGGATAACTGGAATTATAACCAAGAAATGCCTATCACCGAAAACGTCGCTATCCATGGTGCAGTTGAAATCAGTAAAGGGTGCGGCAGGAACTGTCAGTTCTGCACACCCACAATGCAACATAAAATAGATGTGCCACTTGATAAAATCATGAAAGAAGTTGCCTTAAGTGTAGCTCAGGGCAGCGACCACATTACCTTAATCACTGAGGACATGTTCCTTTATGGCGCAAAGGACCCACGGTTTGTACCCAACCGCGAAGCAGTTGTTAAACTCTTCAAGACTGTGGCTGATTATCCTGGTGTAAAAAGCATTCAGGCAGCGCACATGTCGCTGGCGCCAGTTTGGCATGATCCAAAAATGATTCGGGAACTCGCTGAAATTTTAATTGATAAATCATGGTACTCTTTTGGTAAAAAACCAATTATTACTGCTGAAACAGGTATCGAAACTGGTAGTTCACGTCTCATGAAAAAATACATGGCCGGTAAGATGTTGCCCTTCCAGCCTGAACAATGGCAAGAAGTCGTTACCCAAGCGTTTGGGGTCCTAAACGACAACGATTGGTACCCGCTTGCGACACTTATAATTGGTTTGCCTGACGAGAAAGAGGAAGACATGCTTCAGACGCTAGAGTTGATGGACAAACTAAAAGGCTACAACGCGTTCTATGTGCCCCTCTTTTTTGTGCCG
>JAXDAO010000076.1:0-4358 GCA_034679745.1 Bathyarchaeia archaeon | reverse complement strand
ATCGCATATTGCTGGGACTATATCTTCTTTAGAGAGTAGTTTTAGGAAGTCTGCAAATGGCTGGAAAATACCTGCTGGACCGGCAGTTAATGGTCCATATCGGCTCTGGATTTTAGCGTAGACTTTGCGGTCGATCCACTCATAAAAAAATGAAAGCGATAGTAGGAATAATACTCCTGGGAAGACTATGATTTGGAGAATCTCTACTGTAACCGTGTTTTCTACGCCCTCAGAAGCGTTGAATAGTCTTTTGGGAAATTTAATATTATCGATTAATTGAAAAGAAATAGAGTATAGCGCTGTTTAGAGTTTTTTTCTTGTGAAAGCCAGCATGCCGACAGCTGTTAAAACAATTAACGCATACATGACTGGTAAAAGGTCGGTCGCATAAAACGAGGTCATTGTGACAAACGCTAAAATGTCAAAGATTAGGAAGTAGACTGCAAAGGTTAGAAACCTCTCAAGATCTAGTTTTGCCTCTTTTAGGGGTCCTTGTTCACCACAGCTGTAGGGAGCGGTTTTTTCTTTGTTCTGCTCGCTTTTGGGTGCCATGCGACCTCCGATAAAATAGATAACTAAAGCTGTGAAAAGTGAGACTCCAAAGACGATTGGCAAAATGTATTGGAGATCACCTGTCATCCTCTAAACCCTGTTGCGAAAAAGATAAAGCATCCTATTAATCTTTTCATTCTAATTAATCGGGGATGGCTTGTCACGATAGAAGAAGTACTACAGATTTCTCTTATGATCGTTGCGGTGCTTCTCGCCATTTTCACGATTGAAGTAAAAAACATCTTGCATGCAGTTATCGGCTTCTGCGCCATGTGCGTTGCCATCGGCGGTATCTTCTGGTTGCTTGCCGCACCCTACGTTTCAGTCTTCCAAATCCTAATTTATGCAGGTGCAGTAGTCGCAATCTTCTTGGCAGCAGTTATGCTAACAACAAGCAAGGAGACAACTAAATGAAACTAAACGCTGCGTTCATGGTCTGTGTTCTCTGCACTATTATAGCAGCGATGGTTTTTACGGTTGCGGCTTTTCAGCAAGACTTCCCAATTTTCAGTGCCTCTGGCTCTAATCAAACTAATTTTGTAGAAGTAAATGGAAATGTCGGAGCTGAGGACAGCCGATTTATGTGGAACAACACTGGACTAGCATTGATCGCACAGGCATTTGTACTCTTTGCAGCAGCAGCTGCCACTTTGGGTTTACTAAGGAGCGAAGAAAAACATGATTGACCTCTCCTACTACCTAGTCTTTTCTCTCTTACTCTATATCATAGGCATCTACTGCTTAGCAACCAAACGTAACTTAATCCGTTTACTGCTGGGGGTAGAGATTCTGATTAACGCAGCAAACATGAACTTTATCACTTTTGCCGCTTACGCAAACCCCGGCTTTGTTAATTCAATGGGGCATTCATTCACAAGTGTATCTATCGGTTTAGCAGGTGCAGTGAGCGCAGTTGCACTTGCAGTTGTCGTGTTGATTTATCGGCGCTATGGAACACTTGATGCTGACGAATTAAAACAATTGAGGGATTAGAGAAGAAAAACCATGCTCACGCTACCGCTTGATATTTTGCTGATATTCACCATTGTATCCCCAGTTGTCGGTTGGGTCACACCAAAACGGTACCGCGCAAAAATCTTAGGGGCATTCACATCAGCAGCACTACTTATCACGGGATATGCGCTGTACGATCTCTATCTGGGTTCAACTGGCGCCTCAGTAATTTACCTGCCCAGCAACAGCCTAAATTGGGCAACTCTGCGCATTGACGCCTTGAGTTTTTTCATGTCCTCGATATTCTTAGGTTTAGGATTCGCCGCAACCATTTACTCAGTTGCCTACGTAAAAAATAAGGCTGAAACACCCTTCTACTACACTCTAATTTTGGCATTAATCGGCGGCATGATGGGCATCGTATTCGCTGGAGACCTGCTCATACTCTACGTATTCTGGGAACTCATGTCCATCTGTTCCTATGCATTGATAGCTCTTTTTAAAGAGGAAAACACATCCATAGAAGCCAGCTTCAAGTACCTGATTATGAGTGCAGCAGGAAGCGCCACAGCTCTCTTTGGAATATCTCTTCTGTATGGAATGACAGGAACAGTAAACTTCGAGGGTCTCGCTGCCACCTTAGCTGGTTCAGGCACAACTGCTTGGATCTACATCGCGGCACTCTTTATCTTTTTAGGATTTGGCGTTAAAACAGCTGTTTTTCCCTTACATACATGGCTACCTGACGCTTACCAAGCTGCACCAGCACCCATCTCCGCAATACTCTCTGGCATAGTAATCGGACCCGGCGTCTTTGCAATCGCTAAAGTATTCTTCACTGCCTTTTTATCAATACAGGCAATGTGGGCTTCGGCGATAGCAGTACTTAGCATCCTAACTATGCTAGTAGGCAACATAACTGCGCTAAAGCAAACTGATATAAAACGTATGCTCGCTTACTCAAGCATCGGCCAAGTCGGCTACTTGTTAATCGGTCTCGTAGTAGGAACCCAACTCGGCCTAACTGGGACTTTTCTGCAGTTTTTCAACCACGCACTAATGAAGGGTTTGGCTTTTCTCTGCGTGGGTGCAATCATCTTCCGTTTGGGTTCACATGAACTCTCAGACATACAAGGCATTGGCAGAAAAATGCCTCTGACAGCATTCGCACTCGCTATGTCCGTCGTAGCATTGGTTGGTTTGCCTCCGCTTGCAGGTTTTCCTGGTGAACTCACGCTCTTCACTGCTTCAATCCAAGCCGACATGATATGGCTTGGCGTCGCACTTCTTCTCAACATCATAATCTCAGCAGGATTCTACCTGCGTATAATATACGTACTAGTTCAGCCCGTCTCTAATTCCAAAGTTGAGCAGACAAAAGAAGCACCGCTACTCATGCTAATACCAATCCTTGCTCTTGTAGTCTTAATCATCCTCTTCGGTGTCTGGCCTGACCCTCTTGTGAACTTTGCAGGGGACGCTGCAAATGCGCTTCTCTCAGTTGGAGGTACTGTCTAGATGCAGATAATTGATGTTGCACCTTGGCTATCCTGGATTTTCCCCGCTATAGGTGCATTAGCTGCCTTGGCCTTAAGAAAAGCTAACCGCAGATCCCTAAACACAACTGTGATTTCGATGACGCTGCTAGGCTGGGTGATGACGCTTTTAATGATTCCCGCGATGCTCAACAACGAGACAATCGAAAAATCCCTCTTTTGGGTTTCAATTGCAGGCGCCCAAGTAGACGCAGGCGTATTAGTTGATACCCTAAGCGTAATCATCGCCAACGTTGTCGCATTCCTGAGTTTATTGATTATGATTTACTCAACCAAGTACATGGCTGAAGACCAAGGTATCGCCCGCTTCTGGTTCTTCATGCAGCTCTTTATGGCATCAAAGCTCCATCTGGTACTAGCTGATAACTTCATCATAATGTTCGTAGGCTGGAAACTGGTTAGCATCTGCAGCTTTGGATTAATCGGTTATTACTACCGAGACGAGAAACAACACTGGATCGGCGGCCCCGCACCTTTCCCGTTCCAGAAACCCAGCCGAAACGGGCTCAAAGCCCTACTTATGACAACATTTGGCGACACCGCACTACTCGCCGGTATAATAATCCTCTACATATACGCGCATACCTTCAATTTCATGGAGCTGCTCCAAACAGCAGGCACATGGCTTCCAGAAATGGCAGCCACCCCCGGTCTACTCTCATTAACCTGTGTCCTGTTGCTGCTTGGACCTTTTGCAAAATCAGCCCAGTTCCCATTCCATGAATGGCTCCCTGAAGCAATGTCTGGTCCAACCCCCGTCAGTGCTTTGATCCACGCAGCCACTATGGTTAAAGCCGGAGTATACCTGATCGCTCGTATGCTGCCTATATTCTTCTTTGCAGCTTGGGTTGCAACCCCCACATTTTCTGAAGCCCTAACCTTCTTCATATTGGCCGCGGCTATCGGGGCCTTCACAGCTTTCCTTGGAGGCACACAAGCCATCGTGGCAAAGGAACTCAAAAAAGCCCTAGCTTACTCCACGATGAGCGCTATCGGCTACATGGTTCTCGCTTTAGGCGTCGCTGGTTTGAGTGCTGAATCCTTAGTAGCAGGTGCTTCTTCAAGCATCTATTTCCTAATCAATCACGGTCTCTTTAAAGTGGTCTTATTCCTCTGCGCAGGAGTGGTCATACATGCATCTGGTTCAATTTATCTCAATCACATGAATCTCTCACCCAAAAAGATGAGGTTTACATGGGTTTTCATGTGGATAGGTGCCTTGGCATTGATGGGGGTGTTTCCGCTCTCTGGTTTTTGGAGTAAAGACAGCGTGCTGCTAGCCTGTTGGGAAAGCGG
>JAXDAO010000075.1:0-12923 GCA_034679745.1 Bathyarchaeia archaeon | reverse complement strand
TAGGCGCCTCATTTTTAAGGCGTATTCTACGGTTTCACCGCTACCATTAATCTGGATAGTGCTTGATTTGTTGATTGAAACAACCTCGAGGTATATTTCTGGGCACAGACGCCTGTTTAGCAATAGTTCTTTTTCGCAGTTTAAACGCCTTTTTTCCAAGTTGGAGAAATCTAAGAATCCGAAGTTGACTGGTTTCTTGACTTTGTATGCGTATTTTTCTGTAAGAAATACGAAGGATATGTGAGTTTGAATTAGTTCAATTTTACCTGTAACTTCGGGGTATGTGTCTGGTTTAAGCATAGCTTCAACGATTGCGTTTCCAACTTGCATTTTTTAATTCTCCTAATGAGAGCATATTCTTATGGGGTGGCAGCCAATAAATATAGGGTTTTTTAAACTGTTGAGCGCATCGTCGAGTACCGTTAGGTTTAGTCAGGTTTATTTTTTTCATAAGCGCGTTCTGCATTTTATGTAAGCAGATGAGTTGCAAGCTCTAAAAAAAGCTTTGATTGAAAGAGGGTACTCTGGTACAACGGCTAAAAAAATTAGCGATGTTTACACTCAAGTAGACTTAAAGTGTTTAACGTAATCAAGTACTGCGTTAGTCTGTTCCTCTGAGATATGTTTGTTATGATTGAGAGAAGTTACTATATCGGTGATTTTTGCTAGTGCATGTACACTGTAGCCGAGCTTTTCAAGGGTTTCTTTGCCGCCGTGTTCACGGTTAACAACAACCAGCATATGCCTCACATTTGCTCCAAGTTCTTGCAAGGGTTTTACGCCTTCAATTTTGGAGAGACCTTCGCTGATGACGTCGTCGAAGAAGAGTACGTTGTCGCCTTTGGCTACGTCTGCGCCGGCGATGCGGCCTGTGACTCCGTAGGCTTTCTCTTCCTTACGTACAATGATGCAGGGCAGATCGAGTTTGATGCCGATACTGGGCACTATGAGTGCACCTTTGAGTTCTATGGAAGCGAGTTTGTTAATTGGATCTTTGATTTTTTTAATTTCTTCTGCCGCGGCCTCAGCGAGGACATCTAGTTGTTTTGGTGCAGCTAGGACGCGGGCCATGTCGATGTAGTAGGGACTGAGGGCGCCTGATTTGATTTTGAAGCTGCCGAATTTGAGGCATCCCGATAGATAGAGCGCGTTTGCGACTTTGTCGGTTGTTATTGACATAGGTTTCCCCGCTTGTGAATTGGTACCTTGAGATTTAACCATTTAGCAACAGCTATTCAAGGGAGCCAAAATTTGGAGGTATCTTTGCTTTTATGCGACTAGATCGGCAATATCAACACTACGCTCGTATATTTGTCTAAGGAAAGATACGGCGGCTAAAATTTGCGGCATCAAATCAACCGATGAATCTTTGGCGGCAGATTCGACCTTTGAGCAGATATCTTCGAGCTTTTGCTTTAAAAGTCGTACATTTTCTGCTTGAGAAATATCCTTAGTTAGAAAAGATTTGAAGGCTTGTTCATTTGCTTCACAACAAACAGATTGTAACTCAAGAATAAGTTTACGAAGTTCATCTGAGACTCTGGCACCATCTAATTCCAATGTGTTTAAGGCCAACTGCACACAGGCATCGCCGATTTCTTCAATTATGCTTGAAGCCAAGCGGTAGTTCAAACATTCGATCGGAGCAATCCCAAACTTCTCACTTAAGCGGGGATTTTGAATAATTGTACGAAGGATTCTCACGAGCAAAAAATAGAATTTATTATTCTCCACATCACGTTCAATAACGTTTTTAGCTAAATCCATATCTAAATTAACAAAAGAACTAGCCGCGTCTCGAATCATTCTAGCCGCGCTTGCATTATTTCGTTGCAGAATTTTCTCAGGAGAAGTAAAGGGTTGTTGCATCAAACATTGAAGGACCATCATTGAAGGAGTTTCTTCAACAATCATCAGTCCAGCCAAAGAGTTTACTGTAGATTTAACCAAGTTACGGAGATTAGAATCTATGCGATCTTTTGCTTCTATACGAATTATATCGTAGCCGAGAAGGTAACGCCCAACAATTTCACGATTCAAGTAAGGACCAACAATGAGTGAGGCTATCTTTGGCTCAGGTTCAACGTCAAATTGGGTATCGACAAAGAGTTTACCATCACTTGTCACATCTAGATTTACTTGAGACCCTTTGTGTAATCCATGTTCTCTTGCCCAATCGCGCGGCAAACAAACAAAGAAGGTCCCTGTTGGCGTTTGCTGAACTTTCCGTATATCACTCATGAGAAACCACCGGGTTATAACCAGTCTAAACAATATACGGCATATATAGATTATCTGACCTTTATTCCGATTTACAAACCAAAAAGTAAAAACAACCTAGGGCTAACTAACCAATTTAAATTGAAGAGAAAGGTATGTTAACAAACAGCGCCCAAATTCTGCTTCAAGAAATTAGCCCTGCAAACAAAAAACAGTAAATAACTCAAAAGCACTAAGGCTTAAACATAAAACAGCCAGTAAACTTGGACAGAAATAGGAATGAGCGCGCAAGAAAAACTCCAACAGGCAATCGAGACAACAATCGCTGCAGGATATCAACTCAACAGCGAAGCATTTGACTTTCTCTTTCAGAACGCTGAAAGCAACGACCCAGTTACAGTAATGAATCTAACTCTAGAAAGAATGGCCACGATGCAAGATAAGCCCCTTTTTATCGAAAGAGGTTTCTTGGAAGCTACATTGCAACAATTAGCTATTACCCAACAAGTTGTCATAGATCAACCCAAAGAGAGACACGAAGCACAAGCGCAAACAAGCCCCCAAGAAACAATCATTGAACTACAAACCGACACTTGCGAGGGTACGTTTTACCCTTACGCAAAAGACATACCGTCAGATCTCAAGATCATCGAGGATGCTACAGGTAAACTGACATCAAACGGCTCACTCGATGAATATGTATTCTACTTCCAAGACCGCTTCAAACGTATCGAACGGTTACTAAGACAAAGAATGGACGTTAAAGCAGCGACGCCTATCGCAGAAGCTCTAAAATCACCGCCAAAAACTAAACTCAAAATTATCTGCATGTTAACTGAGAAGAGAGATTCAAAAAACAACACTATACTGTCAGTTGAAGACCTTCAAGCAAGTGCAACAGTGCTTGTCCCCCAAAAGGCACCTGAAGAAGTTAAAAGAAAAGCTCTGATGCTACTCCCTGATACTGTAGTGTGTCTAGCTGTGATCAAGACACGGACAAATTTGTTGATGGCAGAGGACATCATATTTCCTGAAGTGGGCAGAAAACCACCGCAACGAGCCCAGGAACCTATCTATGCCGTACTCACTTCAGACATCCACGTCGGTAGCACCAAGTTCACGAAAGAAGCGTTCAAACGTTTTATCCTATGGCTTAAAGGCAAATATGGCACACCCGAGATGAGAGAAATCGCGGGTCATGTCAAGTATCTGCTTATTGCAGGCGATATCGTGGATGGCGTAGGAATCTATCCAGGGCAACAAACTGAGCTAACAATACGAGATGTTCATAAACAATATAACTTTGCAGCAAAATACCTTGAAAAAATTCCCAGCTACATAGAAATAGTCCTCTCGCCTGGAAACCATGATGCAGCTCGCAAATCCTTACCCCAACCAGCCATTCCGGAAGGATATCTAACAGCAATCCAAGGGAAAAACAACATCCACTCTGTTGGCAGCCCATGCCTACTAAGCGTTCATGGTGTAGAAGTCCTTATGTACCATGGTCGTAGCTTAGATGATATCGTCGCAGTCATTCCTGGAATGGATCACGATCATCCGGAGAAATCCATGCGTTTACTTATGCAAAGCCGTCACCTAGCACCGGTTTATGGTGGGAAAACGATGCTTTCTCCTGAAAACCGAGACTATCTAGTAATAGACAAAGTTCCCGATATTTTCCATGCAGGGCACATCCATGTTTTGGGATATTGTAATTATCGGGGTGTGTTAATAGTTAATTCTGGAGGCTGGCAAGAACAAACCGATTATATGGAAAAGTTAGGGCTTGTTCCCACGCCAGGCAAGGTGCCTGTTGTAAACTTACAAACTCTTGAAACAACTATTCTTTCTTTTATATAGTATCAGTTGCCAGTACCTTTTTGAGAGCCCTTTGAAGAGTATGTTAATAATTGGCTGAAGCGATTATCACTCCCAAAGACATCCCTTATTAAGCCACGAGAAATTTCGAGGCGGATTTTTTTCGTTCTTCCATATCGCCCCATACTCACAACTTTTGCATTAACAAGACCCATAGAATCAAGCTCATTGACAAGTGTACCCAGTCGGCGTTGGGTAAGGAGCGTTGCGCCCATTTCACTGCATAACTCGTTGTATATGTCGTATATTTCGCCTGTTGTGGCGCTTGACTTGTTTAGATGATAAACGCTAAGCAGCACTAATTTTGAATGTAATGTTAAATTCTTCAGTGCATCGATTACCCGGTTGTGTTCGATGTGTTTTTCGGCTTGGCGTACATGTTCTTCAGTTACACCTTTTGCGCCTTGGCGCTCGGCTACTTCTCCAGCAACGCGTAATAGATCCAAAGCTCTTCTTGCATCTCCATGTTCTGCCGCGGCTAATGCTGCAGAGATACTTAATGCAGAATCGGATAGAACACCATCTTGGAATGCCAATTTAGAGCGTTCCAGCAAAATATTCCGGAGCTCACCTGCATCGTATGGTCTAAAAACTAACTCTTCTTCGCTAAGGGAACTAAATACTCTTGGGTCTAAGAATTCCTTGAGACGTAGATCGTTTGATATGCCAATTATAGATACTTTGCTTTTGCTCAAAGTTTCATTTATTCTGGTGAGTTCATACATGAATGCGTCGCCGCGATCCTTGATCAAAGCGTCAACTTCATCTAAAACTATGATGAATATTATTTTAGATTGATCTAAGCCTGTGCGGAATCTATCGAAAACTTCGCCCACAGATAACCCTGTGAATGGTATTGATAAACCAACACTTTGACTCAAGCTTGCAAAGACGCGATATTCAGATCCAGTCATGCGGCAGTTGATGTAACAAAATTTTACTTGAGCGCCATGTTCTTTGGCTTTTGACTCTAAATGACTTAAAACATACTTTGTAACTGCCGTTTTTCCTGTTCCAGTTTTGCCATATATAAAAATATTTGAGCACCTAGCAGCTCTCAGGACGGGCGCTACAGTCGCGCCAAGAAGACGAATTTGATCTTCTCTATGGGGTAGTCTATCTGGAATATAATCATGTCTGAGTACTTCTCTATCTCTAAAGAGCATTACTCCTTTAATGAAGCTATCGAAGACGTCATCCAATACGTTAGTATCGCGCATGTACATTCTCCCCATGTTTTCAGAGGCTCAACCGTTATTTCGAGTGGAACAGATAAAGGATATAGTACAAAAAAATGGTTTTGAAGCCCAATATTCCTAAAAAAGCTATTAAAAAATGATAGAATCTCGGTAAAACAGAGAAAACACACACCCCAAAGCTTCTACTGGAAAAAAATTGTTTAATTAAAAATAATATTAATAATATATAATATAACTATACTCTGAGTGGTAATTTGTAAAATTGTATATTAATGATTATTATCCAAGAAATTAAACAGACCTTTTGAAAATATTTTTTCAGGCTCTTCTTAATTCTTTTTTGCCCAAGAATCCTCCAAAGGAAACATAGGGGTGTCCCTTAAACCAGAAAATCAAGGAAAAATCTCTTGAAATTACGTTTTATCCTCCTAAAATAGTAGTAACCTGTTTATTTTTTATCGAAAGTTCCCAAGCGTTATTTCTGACGAAGTTCTTACCCACTTCTACGTTCACAAAATTGTGAATACATGTAAAATAGTATTAAATCTGTACCTTTAATAAGCTTCTTTTTCTAAAATTTACTTCAATTCTGTCCGTTAACAGCGAATAAGGCACCCCTTCACTTCTACTGGAGAATCCAAACTAAGCTGGAAAGATCCTGTTTTTAACAGTTCACTTTATTGTGAAAGTGGTAATGTAATAATCAATTCAAATAATGACTAATTAGTTAAATTAAGCTAAATTCAAGCTTTTAAATCTCTCTTGTTTCACCATCACAGTTATATGTTGTGAAGTTGTAGAGTTGTGAACAACCTTAAGGTGTACACTAAGTGCCGGCTCGTAAAATGCGCGTTGAGCTGTTCGATAGCGATGGTAATCGATATACCGTTGCGTTTGAGGGACAAGTGACCCGCGATAAAGCTCTTCGCCTGCTAGATCTTGTGGAATTGTTAGGTGGTACACCAGGTGAAGGTCCAACTTTCAGCAATAACCCAATAATGCCTACCAGATCTTTATCACGTTTTGAGAAAGTTCAGTTAGTTATTCAGAAGAATTTTCCTTTAATTTGGTTCTCCTCAAAAGATATTCAATCTGCCTATGAACAGGAACTCAAAGAACCTGTTACCCTTAGCACAATATCTACGTATTTATCAAGAATGACTACAAAAGGTATTCTAATGAGGACTGGCGGATCAAATAGCCTGAAGTATAAAACTGCACCAAGTATCCCTCAATCAATTAAGCAACATATAGTAAAGTAGCATCACAAGTGCTGACAATAGTTGAGAATTTCAAATCAAATAATTGCGAATATAGAATCAATCCCTTCTAACCAGCAAGGGACGGTTCAGTTTTCTGAAGTAGCGCTTCCATTTCTTTTTTGATTGTATAGCGGAACGGAATCTTTCCTGCTTCCCTGTCAACGTATCCTTCTTCATAAATTTTCTTCATCAACCGGGCAGTATGTTCTCGGCTAAGATGGACTCTCTCCTTGATTTCCGGCGCGGTCTTGGCGCCCTCTTTTGACAGCATTTCCAGTACTACAATTTCTGTATCTGTAAGAGCTGCTAAGGCCTTGTCGCGTTTAATGGGGACAGGTGGAAGCACAACTTCTGGTCTATTTTCCTGTGATAATGGCGCATTGGCGAGCTTCTGGATCTGCTCCTCAAACCCTGCCATTCTATTTTTAAGAAATTCTTGTGTAGCTACCATTTCTTCAAACTTGTTGGATAAATTGGAAAGCCCTGACATGGCATTGGTGTTGTTTTGCATATTTTCTGTAAAGTTAGCTGCGACAGTCTGGGACATGGTTTGTTGTAATTTGCTAAGAGTGCTAAGTTGGGTTTCTAAGGGATCAATTTTATTTTCAAGCCTTTCTGCTTTTCGGTAGCTCGTTTCCGCTGTACTGTAGCTACCTTCTACTTTTAAAACCATTGTATCAAATTTATTAGATTCACGCTTTAATTCACGGTCGAAACTTAGTACAATATCTTCAATGAACTCTTTGGCTTTCTCGTATTCTTTAAATGATTTTTCATATTCTTTGTGAGCTTTGCGTATTTGATTGTAGTATTCATATGCAGCGACGGCTGTTACAGCTAATAATACGCCAAAGGTTACTACTGTGAGATCAACCGTGATTTTTTACCTCCTGTGATTTAGTCGTGACGCAACCGTGATTCCCTGTTATTAGTTGTGATTTTATCGGTTACATCACACATCACATTATTCTCCATGGAAATTTAAGCTTATTGGTGATCTCGTCACACCAGCATATGATGTCACACATCACATTACCTTGAATTTATTTTCTCATGTCATTATGCATAAAAAAATCTTTGCAATTTAGTCTTCTTTTGTTAAATAGCCAATGATTATTAGTTTTCTGTCTCATGGGATCACTTCCTTGAAATCTATTAAGAATGAGTTAAAAATGTGTGATTTGTGACGTCACAAGACCTCTTCTGATGGGTTAGAAAGCCGTTTTAGGCTTGTTTCGAGCTCATTTCTGATGATTTCTATGACTTTTAGATGATCTTTAAGCTCCTCTTCCCTGTTAGGTATTTCTTGGTGCGCCTCCACATAATCGTGCAGTTTATTGGCTATTTCAAGGTACGGGTCAAGAGTTGTGGTCTCAAAAACACCCAAATATCCTAGTAACAGGACCGTGTAGATGGATTTAATAACATTTTCCCGGGACTGTTTTAATGTCCTATTAAAGCTTCCTCGGCTTATTTTAGCCCTTGTTAGCCTTAAGGCGGCTTTTTCATCGTAATTTAGCTGTTTACCTGATATATTTTCAGATAAAACGTCAATAAGCAGTGTTTCAAGCTGTGTTTTTGTTAATTGGCTATTTTTCGCCAATGTTTGAACAATAGGGTCGCCTAATGCCCCATTTAGCCAGGCTGTTACTCCATCTTTTAACTTCAAATCGCCACAATCCTCCATAGTTCGAATGGATACGCTTTTGTATACTGACTCGAGTTTTTAACCTTTAATTGAACACAAAGCGACTATTAATGCATTCTAAAACGTTTAAATTAAAGTCAATTTGTAAAAAAATGGCTATTATGTGCTCTTTTATGAATTTAGTACTTGATTTGATACATTTAACATGAAAACGACTAAATTCTTGATCCTCTCATCCTGTGAATTGCCTTTACTTTACATAAAAAATGCACTTTTGTAAATCTTCTTAACCGAAACTCTGTCCTTTTAGACACTCTTGACAAAGTAAAACACAGTTTTTCAAACGAAATCTCACATAATTACACATATTGTATGCCCATATTTTACTCATGACGACATCCAATAATCAATGTGATATCACTTAAACTATCGTGATTTATCGTTAAATCACTTGATATCACAGCTCTGTGATTTGTTTGTGATCTAACGTCAAGGTTCTGGCTTATGGTTGATGAGTTAAATATCTTCAGAATACTGCCTTAATTTATCAAAAAGTTCTGGACGAAGATCCCTCAGAGTAGGAATAAACGTTTCAGCTATCCTCAAATCACCAAAATTTACTTCGCATAACACAAAATCCTCCTCATCGTATTTTGCTTTAGCTATAACATCCCCTGTTGGGCTAACAAGGCGACTTCCACCCCAAAACTGCAAGCCATCCTCCACACCAGAAAGATTCACGTAAGCCAGATAAGCCGTGTTTTCCAATGCTCGTGCAGCAGTCAAGATTTCAAAATATCCTTTTCGTACAGCCGGAGAAGCAGAAATACAAACAATTAACTGTGCACCCTTGAGCCGAGGTAACCTGAATACTTCTGGAAAGAAAACGTCATAACAAATGGTTAATCCTATGTTCCCCAAATCTGTCTGAAACGCTCCTGGCTCATAGCCTGGGCGGAAATATCTCTTCTCTTCAAAGACACTATGGGTGGGCAAGTACATTTTGCGGTATTTGCCGATTAAACCCTTTGGACCGACGAGTACTGCTGTGTTGTAGACTGTTGCTTGTGTCTTCTCGCTTAATTCTGGCATACCAAAAATGACAAAAAGGCCTGTCTTTTTAGCTAACTCTTCAATCCGTTGGCTTGAGGGTCCAGGGATTGGTTCGGCTAGCCCATAAACTTGGTCTAAAAGTACATAGCCAGTAAGGGACATTTCAGGAAAAATCGCCAAGTCCGCCCCTTGTTGTTTCGCCTTCCATGTTAGCTCTTCTATCTTGTTGAGGTTTGCCTCTTTGTTTTCTCTTTTGCAGCTTATCTGGCAGAGTGCAAGCTTGATTCTCTCTTTCATTACTTTCCCTTTTAGTATGTGTGTCTGGGGAGCCTAAAATCGTTTCCCGGGGTACGAAATCCTAATTTTGGGGATATGGGCATTCGGCGTTTATGCTCGGTTGTGAGTATTCTATCTTGGACTCGGTCGACGCTGGCCTTGTTGATACTAAGGGCTTCAGAGATTTCCTTTGGCTTCATAAAGCGTTCGAGCCCATAAAGAATGAGATCGAGAGTTTCATATTTGATTTCGAGTTCCGACTCCGCTAATTGATTTGGCCAAAGTGCTGGTGTCGACGGTTTCATTGCGAGTTCTTTAGGGATTCCCAAATGCAAGGCTAGCCGTCGCACCTGAGTCTTATACAAGTCGATAATCGGTGTTATGTCGGCAGCTGCGTCTCCCCACTTGGTAAAGTAGCCCATCAGAGTCTCGGATTTATCTGATGTGCCGGCGACTATGCGTTTTTGGTTGTTGGCGTAATAGTAAAGGATAATCATACGTGTACGTGCTTTAATGTTTCCTTTGCAAAGTTTGTCGGTTTGGTCGAAGGAGGGTATCCTTCCGTAAAAGCTGTCGAGAATAGCTGTCATGTCTGCAGTTTGGGTTTGCAGGTGGAACATATCCGCTATGGTTTGGGCATCATCGAGGTCTTGTTGTTTAATAGTTTCCTTCTCAGGCAATAGCAGGCATAAAACACGGTCGCCTCCGATGGCTAAGCTGGATAAGGCCGCTGTGACTGCACTGTCAATGCCGCCTGATAACCCAAGGACGATGCCTTTTGCGGCTGCATTCTCAACATATTCTTTGATGAACCGGCAAATCCTCCTTTGAGTTTCAGCAAAATCAATGTCCAATACAGAAGGTGTTAACTTCAAGGTTCCCTGTAGCCTCATAGTCATGGTTAGTAGGCAAGTATTTAAGGGCAAGCATAAATAATTAATGAACAATATCAATCCATGTAGAAGGCATTTGTATGGGGCGAAGAAGGAAAAAAGTTGTTCATATTCCAAAGAAGAAGTTACCAAAATTCTTCTCTTGCCCTAAATGTGGAAAAGAAACCGTGCGCGTAGAAATTTTCCGTGATGAAGGTGGTCGCGCGGTTTCACAATGTAGTAGTTGTGGATTAAAAGAAGAATTCACTGTAAAATCTGCACAGGGAGAGGTTGACGTTTACTGCATGTTAACCGACCGTGTGTATGGAAACCAGAGACGCGCATCAATAAATAAACAAGAGTAACCTGAAGGATTACTGCATGCCCGGGCCTATTGAACGGTACTTGCTAGATAAAATTCAAGCTGATCACTCAATTCATATGACCCTCATTGACCCTGAGAAGGTCACTACTGAGGTCGCGGCTAAGGTTGCAGAGAGTTCTAGAAACAGTGGCACAGCAGCTGTTATGATTGGTGGCTCAACGGTCGCTTCTCAAACGCACCTCGATGATGTAGTTAAAGCTATAAAATCCAAAATAGATATTCCCACGATTCTTTTTCCAGGAAACGTCACAGGGATAAGCCGCCATGCTGACGCCATCTGGTTTATGTCGATGCTCAACTCTGCTGACCCCTACTTCCTGATGGGTGCTCAAATTCTTGGAGCGCCATACATAAAGAAATTCTGCATTGAGCCTATTTCTATGGGGTATGTAATAGTTGGAAACGGCGGGATGGCAGGCAGAGTTGGCAAAGCAATCCCTGTTCCCTATAGCAAACCTGACCTTGCAGTTGCACATGCCTTGGCAGGACAATATCTTGGAATGCGATTCATTTATCTTGAAGGAGGCTCAGGTGTAGCTACTCCTGTGCCTCCCGAGATGATTCACGCTGTTAAACAAGCGATCGATGTCCCCTTAATCGTTGGAGGAGGTATAAGAACCAAAGAATTAGCAGTAGCTGCAGTGTCCGCAGGCGCAGACATAATCGTTACAGGCAATATCACAGAATCCAGCGATGCTAGCGAGAGGATATCACAGATAATCACAGCCATTAAACACAAAGCCTGATTTTTCTTCAAACAATCTCTGTTTTGTTTTCGAAAGCCCAAAATACTCATTAACATATAACTTGGCTGTGAGCCGTCAGTTTGAACATTAACAGTGGAATTAGCAAGGGCTACCTAAACTACATTGAAACGATGGAGGAAGAACTTAAACGGTTATACGCCATCAGCGATAGCGCTAGATCCTTAGGATTTGATCCTGCTCTAAAAACCGAATGCATCATTGCGCAGGACATCGCCGACTTAGTCGAGGGCTTGGTTGGACCAAAAGGTGTCGCCCTTAGCATCAGAGATTTAAGTAAAAAGATGCCGCGTGAAGAAATTGCATTTAAGGTTGCCCAAGAAATAGCCCAAGGTAAATTCGCCCAAACTGATGAGGAGAAAGATCCTGAGAAGCTAGCAGAGCAAGCCATTCGAACTGCGTTGGCCATTTTTACTGAAGGCTTAACGGCTGCTCCAATACAAGGGATAGCACAGGTGAAAATCAAGAAGAACGCTGATCAAACGCGTTACCTTGGCGTTTATTTTGCTGGTCCGATCCGCTCTGCTGGCGGTACAGATCAAGCCTTAACGCTTGTCGTCGGTGACTATGTACGACGAGAATTAGGTTTAGATATCTATAAGCCTACAGAGGATGAAATCTCACGCTTTGTCGAAGAACTCAGACTTTACGAACGATCAGTCGGGCGCTTCCAATATCACATTCCTGACGAGGAACTGCGCAAAGCGCTTAATCTGGTTCCAGTGGAATGCACAGGCACAGAATCAGATCCAGTTGAGGTTTCATCTTACCGCAATTTAGAAAGGGTAGAAACCAACCGCGTCCGAGGCGGAGCGCTCCGTGTCATCAACGATGGCATCGTTGGACGCGCCCAGAAAGTCTACGTAATTATCGACAAAATTGGTTTTCAAGGTTGGGATTGGCTTAAGACTTTTAAGAAAAAATCCGAAAAAAAATCAGGTGGCTTCATGGATGACGTCATCGCGGGACGGCCTATCTTTGCTTTTCCTTCTACCCGTGGTGGCTTTAGACTCAGGTATGGTCGCTCCCGCAATACGGGCTTATCAGCTGTGGGAATTCATCCTGCTACTATGTTTGTGGTCGAAAGTTTTCTAGCTGCGGGTACACAGATGCGTCTTGAGCTACCCGGCAAAGGGGGCGTCACTTTGCCAGTTGATAGTATCGAGAAACCCGTGGTTTTACTTAAAGACAACTCTGTTGTTCGTGTCTCTCTTGAAAATTTCCCTGACGTTAAAGGTAAGATACAAAGGATCCTTTTCCTCGGCGACATGCTCATCGACTTTGGCGATTTTCTCTACAGTAACAAAACCCTCCCACCTTCGGGATATGTTGAGGAATGGTGGGCAAAGGATCTCCAAAGCGC
>JAXDAO010000074.1:0-8368 GCA_034679745.1 Bathyarchaeia archaeon | reverse complement strand
AGTCCTCATTAATCGTAGAAAAGCCTCAAAATATCCTGATGAGATAGATATTTCGAAATTCTTGAGCTCATAATAACCTTCCTTCTCATTCAGAAACCCATTTTTGCTATAATAGAGCAGTTCTTGTTTTGCAATTCTATTTACGTAAACATTATATGGCTTTTTAACGTCTAATCATTCACAAAAAGGGCGAAACATAAGTGAAGATTACTCTCATCAATCCACCGTATCCTCTAAATGCACATTCACACCCACCGTTCATCCCGTTAGGTATTGCCTACCTTGGTGCAGTCGCAGAAAAAGCAGGTCACGAAGTAAAAGTTATCGACTGCCAAGCTGAACGCCTCAATGTAGAATCTTTCCGCCAGCGAATCAGTCAAATTAACCCAGATGTAATCGGTATAACCTCAACGACTTTGCTCTACAATTCTGCCAAACAGATACTTGATGTAGCTAAGGAAGTGCACCCCAATGCTACCACCATGTTTGGCGGAAGCCACGTGACTTTCTGGGGTGAAAACGCTCTAAACGAATCTAAATCTATAGACGTAATCGTACGCCGAGAAGGTGAGACAACCTTTCTTGAACTCCTACAGCGCTTGGAAGCCAAAAAGAATTTTACAGGAGTATTGGGCACTACCTTCCGCGGAGAAGACGGAAAAATCGTTCGCAACGAAGACCGCCCTTTCCTACAAGACCTTGACTCGCTGCCTTCACCAGCATATCATCTGTTGCCTGTTGATGCTTTCCACCGCATGGGTAAAACCATCTTTCCGCTGGTTACAAGTCGTGGATGTGTGCAGTGGTGTGATTTTTGCAGTACTGTGCGCATGTTCGGCAGAGGATACAGAGTGCGTAGCCCAAAGAAAGTGGTGGACGAAATGGAGATGCTGCATAACACGTACGGTGAAAGCCAGTTTACCTTCTACGATGATGCATTCACAATCAACCGCAAGAATACGCTTGAATTATGTGCAGACATTAAAGCTCGCGGGTTGAAGGTTGAATGGGACTGCGAAACCAGAGTTGATGCAGTAGACAAAGAACTGCTTGAGAAGATGTATGATGCTGGGTGCATAACGGTTTGGTTTGGAGTTGAATCTGGCTCAGAAAAAATGCTTGGAAAAATGCACAAAAAAATCAACCGTGAACAAGTCAGGGAAGCCTTCAAAGTAGCACAAAAGGCAGGGCTCATGACCATTGCGAGTGCAGTCATCGGCTTCCCAGGCGAAACCGAGGAAACTGCATGGGAAACAGTCAACTTTATCAATTCACTTAATCCAGACGACATCGGCTGCTACATCGCCACTCCATACCCAGGAACACCCATGTATGAAGAAGTGGTCAAGAATGGTTGGCTACGCGTAACTGACTTCAACAAATACGACACAGCAACACCGACCTTTGAAACACCAGACTTGAGCATGGAGAAAATAAGAGAGATCAAATATAAAGCGCATCAGAAGTTCTATCTTCGTCCAAGTTACGTGTTTAAGATGATGCGACGCGGTGGAACATACGGTAGATCTGGTTTGAAGACCTCGGCCGCCTATGCGCTGAGAGCTATGCACATAAAACTTTCCTAGACCTCTTTTCGGGAATATAGTTAAAGGAAACCAGGTCTTTTAGTGCAGCCTACACTTTCTTTATCCCATTAAGAAAGCAATATATTGGTTCCACCATTAGAAATCTAACAAATAAGGCATCCTAAATGAAAATTACACTCGTCAATCCACCGTATCCACCAAGCGTCCATTCGCATCCGCCCTTCATTCCACTGGGCATAGCTTATCTAGCTGCAGTCGCAGAGAAAGCAGGACACCAAGTAAAAGTTATCGATTGTCAAGCAGAAAAACTCAACTATGAAAGCTTCCGCAGCCGCATAGCTGAAACTCCCTCGGATTTCATTGGCGCAACCGCAACAACATTGCTCTACAAATCTGCCGCGAGAATCCTAACCGTAGCCAAAGAAACTCAACCAAACGCCACTACTGTACTCGGTGGAAGTCATGTGACCTTTTGGGATGAAAACGCACTCAAAGAGTACCCCAGTATTGACCTGATAGTTCGCGGAGAAGGCGAAGAAACCCTCGTTGAACTGCTTGAGACAATCGAAAGCAACGCTGATCTTACTGGTGTATCGGGGATAACTTACCGTGACGGCGATAAAGTGTGCCGTAACTCTGATCGTCCCTTCATAAAAGACCTAGACAGCATACCATTTCCCGCGCATCACTTGATGCCTTTACAGAATCTAAGACATAATGGCAAGCTTCTCATTCCACTTGTAAGTAGTCGTGGATGTGTGTACTGGTGTGATTTCTGCAGCACGGTGCGCATGTTCGGGAGAGGATATCGCTGGCGAAGCGCTAAAAACGTTGTTGATGAAATGCAGTTTGTCCACGAAAAATATGGCGTGGACCAAGTTACCTTTTATGATGACGCTTTTAGCGTAGACCGCAATCGTGTGCTCCAAATATGCAAGGAGCTGCACGATAGAAAATTGAATCTTATTTGGGATTGCGGCACGCGTGTGGACATGGTTGACCGTGAACTCATGAAAACCATGAAAGCAGCAGGGTGCATAGCTGTTTGGATGGGTGTCGAATCGGGTTCCGAAGCTATCTTGGGGGCTATGAAGAAGAGCATCAAACTGGAGCAGACACGTCAGGCCTACAAGATCGCCCATGAAGTAGGGTTGATGACTATCGCTAATGTTGTTTTGGGTTTTCCAGGCGAAACTGAAGAAACCGCGAAGCAAACTATTCGTTTTGTTCAAAAATTAAATCCTGAAGATGTAGGCTTCTATTTGGCTACTCCTTACCCAGGAACACCGATGTATGAGCAAGTTGTTAAAAATGGCTGGTTGCGGGAAACGGACTTTGACCGTTATGACACTGCAGGACCAATCTTTGAAACACCCCAGTTAAGTATGCAGAAACTTGCTGAACTCCGCTATAAAGCCTATCAACAATTCTACTTGCGTCCTGGATATGTTTTGCATATGATGCGTAAAGGTGGAACGTACGGGAAATCCGCAGTTAAAACTTCAGGCGCTTACCTACTCAGAGCTCTTCATTTGAAGTACTGGTAGCGCTTCTTTCCTTTTCTGTATAAACGCGACAAAGGCTAGAGTCAGTACGGTTGCGGATAGGGAAATCGTAATTGATTCAAAAGTTAATCCTATCGGTGACAATCCTAGGAATAAGCCAATTAATCCAGTTAAGCCAAAACTCAGGGCAACTGATAACACGAATTTTTCAACTAAATCAATCCTATTTTTGCCCAAGAACAATATATCGACCAAGCAGTAACCCGGCAAAAAAACAATGAATACGAAAGCAAAAATATAGCGAAAAACAACGAGCGGTGAATCACTTAATGACCCGTTTGGAATGAGATATATAACAAGTAACGTTAAAACGATAAATCCGACGACGATTTCAAGCCATCTAAGCGGTTTCACGACAAACCTCAAGCTTTTCAAATAAAAAATAAAAGAGGGGGAAGTTACATGAAAGCTTTGTAGATTGGGTGTGTTTCTTCTAGCGGTCTAGTTCCTAAGTCAGCGGCTGCAGATGCGATGTAGGTGTCGGTTATTGCAACGGCTGGGAAGACCCATTCTGCCTGCTCGGCCGGACCGATCATGAGCCAGTTGGCGCCTGCCATCTGCATAATGGTGTTGGTTGAGCATACTGTGCCTTTGCGGAATTCTTTTGCAATGTTTGCTTTGACCCAACCCATGGTTGTGACAACGTTGCCACTGCCTAATCCGACTGGGTGACCATACTTCTCTTTCATGATGGGTATGGCACGTACGGATGTGCCCATGTCAGGTTCGAACGCGGGGATAGCTGTGTCGATTAGTGGCTGGGTGATGCCACCTTTCTCTGCTAGCGCTAAGGCTTCGACGATAACATTCATTTTGCCTTCAAGGGTGGTATCTTTTGGATCATCAGCTAAGACAATGGACATTGTAATGCCGCTTTCTTTGAGGTTAGCAAGTTCAGCGTCAGTGACGCCTTTGTAGACCGAGTTGTAGAGGCATCGGTCTGTTAAGCCCATCTTTTTTGCCAAGTTCGCTGCTGCCATACGTGTTCTTGGGCTCATTGCATCAAGCATTAGCGGCGCATCAGTGTGTTTCGGGACGAAGTCAATGTATTTCTCGAAGGCTGTCTCAGTCGTTCCGACTATGTCGAGAGCGAATGGAACGCCTGTGATGTCACTTTGCGTTTGACATGTGTTGATAATTTGTTCTGCGGCTTTGGCGTCGAAGATACCTTTGTTTGCGTCCTGCACCATTTTCTGGCCTAGCCAAAAGATAGAACCAATCAAGAAAGTTGGTAATTCTCCTGGTTGACCGCCTACTTTTACTTTTCCAAGTGTGTATATTTTCTGTTCTGTGTTGAATTTAAAGGACATTTTTTACACTTCTAATGGATTATTTCTTGATAGCCTTCTTCGCCAGTTCTGGAGCTTCTTCTTTGTTCTTGCCGAAAAGTGCGCCCATTGCTTCAGCATCTTCTTTTTTGACGGCTGCGCCGCCCATAATGATGCCGATTTTATCTTTTAGGCCTGCTGCTTTAAGAAGTTCGTCTAGTTTTGCCAGGTTGTTTTTTGCTGGTACTGTGTTTACGGAGATTGCGATTAGATTTGCGTTGTTTTCTTTTGCTTTGTCGACGAATACTTGTGGAGCGACACTTTTTCCGACGTCAATGGTTTTGAAACCTGCGCGTTTTAGGGAGCGGCGGACTGCTTCTTTGGCTGTATCGTGCATGTCTGGTTCGATATTACCGATAACGACAGTGCCGATTGGATTCTCTGGTTCTGGAGGCTCTTTTTCCATCATAGATTTAAGCCAAGACATTTTTAACACCTTTTTCCTTTTGATACTCTGGGCTTTTTATACTCGAAATCCATATTTAACCTTTTACTAACAATTCAGTAGAAGCATATTAAGCGGGAAAGTAAATGCTGAAAGCTAATAGATATCATGCATTAGTGTTGGTTATCTTTGCTTTCTCGTTTTTGTACAGGATGCTTCTGATGTTTTGGGATGGATATCCTCCAGGAGCCGACATTGGGCTACATAATAGTGTTATTTACTCGATTACTGGACATGGAAACGTAGATTTTTTTTATAATTTCTATCACATGGGCAGTGGGTTATCACTTACCTTTCCAGGATATCACATCTTTACGTCTAGTATAATGTTGATAACTGGGTTGACAGAGTATGTAGTGCATGCGACAGTTGTCTGCCTGTTTTCGTCGTTGATTGTTGTGGCGGCTTTTCTAATAGCTAAAAAGATATGGTCAGAGCCAGTAGGGTATATAGTTGCGTTTTTGGCGGCTATTTCACGTTTTGACATTGAAATGCTTCTTTGGGCAGGCTATCCGAATGTTATAACTTTATTACTAATTCCCGTAACATTTTATTTGTTTCTTGAAAGAGATCGCTTTTCTAAGGCACCCTTTTTGGCTGTGTCTGCTATTTTGGCTGGGGCAGTATTTTTAACTCATTCGCTCAGTGCTGCGATGTTTGTAGGTATCACGTTAGTAACGGTTTTCTTTGTGCTTATAAAGCCTAAGATTGTTGGTGCGAAACGAAAAAGTTGTTTGTACTGGATACTACCGATAATTTTAGGTGTAATCTTATTTGCACCGTTTATAATAGAAGCTGTACCCGCTTATCTAAACAGTAATTCTACTTTAGCCACTGACCAAGCATCTACTGCGATTGAGGAGGCAACGATTGCTACACGGGTGCTTCCCCTTTGGTTGGTGTTACCGCTGTTTGGTGTTCCAGTTGGATTTCTTGTTTTTTCAAAAAAATACTTTGGGCGCTTTCTAACTTTACCCACTCTTCTTCTGATCTTATGGACTCTTGTCCCATTGTTGCTAACCCAGACCTATTTGATCAAGTTCCCCATCGACTATAACCGCTTTCTCTACTTCCTCATTATGCCACTGATTATTTTCATAGCTGTTCTTATCGAACATGGGTCCAATGTCTTTGCCAAAAAAATTGTTATGTATTATCATAGCCATAAAAACGCAGTTGGCACCCGAAAAATTAGTCGCTTTCGGTGGTCATTAAACCAGAGGAACGTCTATTCTGGTTTTATTCTGCTATTCTTGGTTTTCTCTTTTGCATTCCTACCGATTTTTATGAGTCCGATATACTACAACGGAGGTCAATCTATTCAGTCATTTTATCAAACTATGACTAATCAGGGTTGGGAAGCAATTAACTGGGCCAAAACAAATACACAGACAGATGCTGTGTTTGTTTCTGATGCGTTATATGGATGGTGGCTTGGCGGATTTTCACAACGGCGTACATATAGTGCAGTTGATCCTCAATTTTTATCGATCAATGAAGAATATGAAAAAGCGGTGTTTGCTAGAACTCTTCTGGACACTGATTATTTAGTAGATAATGGGTTGGTTCAGGTTCGAGAGGATGGCGGTTACATTACTAGACATAATCCTCAGATTTTAGCTACACTGAATTGGACGTACTTTCCGTATACATTCTTTAATTTCGCTAGCAATGAAACGACAATCGAATATAGAGTGAATGATAGCCTACAAAATGTGACCATTTCGGATCTTGCAGTTAAAGAGATGGAGATAAAAAATGATACAGAGCATGCAACAATATCAATTACTAGAGGCAACGATTTTCTCAATTACACTCAACAGACTACTGTCTATAAGGGATTACAGTTTGTCAACTTGACAACCACCTTACAAAGCATAGTCTCTCTGCAGCTGCTACAAGTAGATGTGCAGATCAAAGGAGAAAGGATTCAATATGATAGTGATAAAACAGTTGGGTTGATAGATGAGCCTGTAAAGGTGCTTGGGCAATTAATTTTTGTTGAGAATCAACCAAAAGAATGTGTAATTGATCCGATCGATTTGAACGGCACTCGTCGTGCGTTCTTAAGATACGATTTGCAGGGGCAGTTCCAAAGCAGCATTGAGATTTCAGCAAGTGCTTATTCAGTTGATGATAATTTAGAACTCTACAAAACAACGGAGATAAGAGATAGTTTTCTGGGCGATTTGATGAGCATTAATCTTGAGAACCCACCTCTCTTGGATGTTGCCTTTAAACAGGTATTTGATTACAAAGCAGAACAACAAAGGTATAATGTGTCCTTTATTGTATGCAGGACACCTGAGATATTTCCAAAGTTCTTAAGAGATCCTCAATTCAGTCTCGTGTTTTTTAACAACGGAACTATCAGAGATGTTATTAACGAAATCGCTGTCTTTAAGGTCAACGGGAACATCAAGTAAGGGTGAACATAACCGCATTGATGAGTACAATACAAAAAAAGAAACAGGTTGAAGTAGCTTTCATAGCTGTTTTCTCAGCGATTATCCTCATTATGTTCTATGTTGTTATTTCAATGAATGGCGTAGTACTTGGCAATGATCCTGCTGTTCACCTTGAGAAAGCCCAGATTTTTCTCAGAACAGGGGAAATTTCATTAGCTAATTTGGGTTGGACTCCACCATTATATCAAATTATTCTTGCGATGCTAATCTCTCTTAGCGGAGCGGTTGATATTGGGCAGTATATTTTCTTGGTTAAGGTTTTGACAGTTGTAGTAAACTGGCTACTTTTCATGTCGGTTTATTTGATTGGCAGTAGATTTTTTAGTAGGAAGGTCGGTGCCACAGCTGCTGTTCTGTTATTGATGTGTTTTCCTGTCTTTGAGGCAAACCAGTTTGGTGGGTACACAACTGTGTTGGCGTTAGCGTTTATGCTTTTGGTTTTTCTCTATACACCGTTGGCAGTTGAACGCTTGGGGTACCTTGTAGTTGCGTTTTTTGTCGCGTTTGCGCTTGTGTTGTCTCATCAGTTGGCTACGTTTTTAGCTGTTTTTATTTTGCCGCCTGTTTTGTTGTTTATGCTCATAAAATCTAAAGGTAAAAATCTCAAAGTCGTTTTGGCTCTAATTTGCGGTGGTGGAATCGCGTTTTTTCTGTATTATTTCCAAGCCATGATTGGTTATCTTGATGTTGTTATCGCGTATGTTTTCTTTGAGATAAAAGCTTACGCTTATCAGATTCCAGCGGTGAGTTTTAATGCTTTTATGATTAACTTTGGGTTCATCTTTTTCTTGGGATTGTTAGGTGTTGTGATTTCGTTTTGGTGGCTTAGAAGTCAGAAGAAGCCGTTATATTGGCTTATATTGGTATTGAGTTTGTTTGTGCCCTTCTTTTTTGCTGAGTCCTATTTTGTTGGTTTCTATATGCCGTTTGGGTGGTTTGTGTATTACATTACAACTCCGTTGGTGATTCTTGCGGCTGTTTCGGCTGTTTTCTTGGCAGACAAATCATCAGCTTA
>JAXDAO010000073.1:0-5256 GCA_034679745.1 Bathyarchaeia archaeon | reverse complement strand
TCTAGGTGAATTAGATACGATTTGCCGAACCGGAAGAAGTAAGGAAATAGGGGTAATTTTTTCTTCCCAGAACCCTTCAGACGTACCGCGCGGTCTTTCAAACGTCATTAACACAAAAATATTCTTCAAATCCGACAGAACTTCGGCAAAAGATTATGGTATCTCCGTTTCTTCTAACGAAATGCAAAATCTAGGTAAAGGATTTGCTATAACCAATATTCACGGATTACCACAAGTTAGAGTACTAAAGTTTCCATTGTCTATGGCAGGGGTATTCGAAAAAAATGGTAACTAAAACAGAAGACTACTCAATAGCCGATTTTTTAGAAGCTCTGACTGATGATGACTTAGAAAAGAAAATGATTAAACTGATTTCTAAAGGACATTTTGGCGAAGACCTTCTACAAAGAATTTTAGAAATAGTTGGGGATACCAAAAAATGATAACTTATGACTATTTGATAAAAAGGAACATAAAACAAGATGAAACCCAAGATTTTGTTCCTGATCTAATACCGACTAAGCTTAATAACGTGGTTTGCATAGAGGGCCCCAACGCATCAGGCAAAAGCACCCTTCTAAATATAATAGCATTAGGACTATTTGGAACTAGAAGCGCCAGAATAAACCCTATTTTGCAGAACAAGATGCGCTCTTTACTTGACTTGGATCATCAAAAACTGAAATTCTCATTTGAAATAATGTCAAAAGACAATAGCCTCTGTCTAAAAGCTGACAAGAATGACCTCAATGGGACTGAAATAATGGTTCAAGAAAGTATTGATGGCAAGGATTACAAACCGCTGAGCTTTGACAATTTTGAAAAGCAATTTAATCTAATCTATGATATTCCTAACAATCCGACTGAGCGGTTATCTGAATTACTCAAAGAACTGAGAGAAGAACAACTTCAATATGGAAATCGATTTAAAGATTTTGGCTTTTTCTTACGTAGCATTATCACTCAAATAACAAGTTCTAGAGATCCCAAACGTCTGGAAGAAATTAAGCTTAAGCTAGAGGATGCTCTTAGCAGAAAGACCAAGGTCGATGAAGAGTTACCAGTACTCCAAAATTTCCTGGAAGCTCTTGAGACAAGTGCTTACCTTCAATATTATTTCTATTATGCAAACGAATGCGAAAGGTTATCAAGCGAAAGAATCGCTGTTAAAAAGAAACTTGATCAATTTAAGAAAAGTGGCCGAAAGATATCTACAAAACTCACAAGTAATAAAGCAAAGTTGTCCAAGCTTCAGAATGCTTTCACTGAGACATATACTGAAGTAACTCCATTAATTGAGAGCTCATTGCCCAAAAAAGAAAAAACACGTTTTAAGATATGGCGAGAGATTAACTCCTATTGCCCTGAAAGTGATGAATTGAGCAAAGCATTAATTGAAGCTGTCTATTTTGAGGATGTTTTCAGCTGCGAGATCACAGAAATGGAAAAAGATAATTCTTTCAAAAATGCTCACATATTGGAAAGAATACTAGGATCGTTAAAAGAATTTGAAGACTCTGCTTTAATGATCCCTAGATTAAAAGTTACTTTCAGCGAGTTTATTCAAATTCTAAAAGACGAGAGCAACAAGAGTTCATTTCTATTGCAGAAATACAAGACGTTGAATTATGTAGTCGAGCTTTTGACAGAGATTAAAAAAACCATCGGCGAACTTCAGCAAAAAATGAAAGAAGTGAGAGAAGAGGCTGTAGAAAAAGAGGAGTTCTCAGAGAAAGCAGTAGAGTCATTTTATGGAAATAAAAGACAACTTGAAAAAATAGACGAAGCTATTGAAATAGCCTCAGCAAAACGCAGGGAATATCTACAAAGATGCATATCTAAGAATATTGATGAACGAAAGCTAGTTCAGAGCTCATACATGGATCTTTTAAGGGAATTTCCCATAGATGAGAAAGTAAACGAATACATTTCGTTGAGCGAGAAACAAGTTTTAAATGAAATCTGCAGACGCCAACAAGAGCTTATCGATAAACGCAGTGAGCAAAAAGCTCTCGCGCCGTTCATTTCGATGTATGAAAGAGAAAAGCAACGTTTGGAGAAACAACAACCTCACAGGTATGAAGCTTATCATGAGCAATTAGTTGAATTACTTAAAAAAATTGAAGCTGTAAGTCAGAAACTTCTGAATGAATACAATAACGATTTAAAAGATTTAATTAACAATAAAATAAAGGAAAGCGACATCAAGATTCGCGAAAGCAAAGATAGATTTTACAAGGAAGTGTCAAGATACCTAGCACATCGAATCGGCTCATTCAGACACATTGACAAAACCTACAAAGCAAAAATCGTCGACCCAATCTCATGCGTTATAATTGCTGATGATGAAACAATAATTCATTTTGCTGACATGGGAACAGGCCAAAGCATAAGCGCGTACCTTTTAAGTTTGCTCAATGTCCCTGCTAGCGATAAGCGTATGATAATAGCGCTTTTTGACGAGATTGCGATGATGGATGACAACTCCCTTGGACCTATCTTTTTTAGAATGAAACAATTATATGATGAAAACCGTCTTCTCTTTGGTATTTTAGTTCAAAAGAGCAACGAGCTCAAAATACAAGCATTGGTGGGATGACTATTATGAACGAAAATGAAAAAACATACCTTAACAAATTCTATAATTTGTTACGTGATAATCTCAGGAGAGAAAAACATCTTAAAAGCAACTCTGTCTTAATCTCGTTTCTTACAATGAGAAGCGCACCTAGATATAAAGCGCTTAGCAGTTCCACAATTTCTTCAAATTTCGTCCCCAGAGATATACTTATGGAACTATTATCCAAGGGCTATGTTCAAGTTCTCGGAAACATAAACACTTATGCAATTACCGCAAAAGGAGTCTGGCATTGCGAGCAAGATTTAGATTTGATGAACGAAGATAGGCTGCTGCGTTATATTAATAACAACTTTTTTACTGACAAGGCCCCTACAGCCAAAAAAACAAATGAGCTGGACGATAGAGAGAAAACAATCCTTTTTGCCATGATTTCAGCAAGAGCTTTTTCTGAAACATCTATAGCTGATCTAAAAAGAAGTGATGTTATAAAAGACAAGTGGTTAGAAGTGTTAAAGCGTTCCTATGATCTTTTAGATAGTCTCCAAATTATTACCAAGTTAAATAAGGACGCTTTCTTTAACAAAGCTGGAAATGAGCACGTTGCTAGTAGTATATTTAGGCACAATAATGCTATGGTTCAAAAAACAAGAGGTATTTACGGATACAAAGGCAACTATCAATACTACTTGAATCTTTTTGATGGTTCCACTTTTTCTACCGAGAAATTGAGCTACCTCTTTTGGAAAATTTTCGAGGGTAATGTTTCTACTGACTCTGTGAATCTAATCGTAGAGCACTGCAATAATATTTCCAGCAAAGAAAGTATATTTCTGTTTGAGATGGAGGAACATATTTTCTCTATGCCCAGCTATGATTCTGCACTCAAGGACGGTTTATTAGATTCAATAATTTCCAAGTCAAAATGGGCAAAAATCGGATAAATGTATTTGGTAAAACCACTAACGATCCAATGCGTTTTACTTTAAATTGTCAAAACAGATAATTAGAAATGAACAGTTCTTTTCCTTTTATTGCTTCATTATTACCTGCATTTGTCATTCCATATCTAAGTTCCCAAGGCTGAATTCTATGAGTAAATCCAAAGAGCTCACGAATCATATCCGAATCATCACAGGTAATTAGCCAGTTATGTTCGCATTTGCTTACGTTTTTAGCAAACTTTCTGTGATCAAACGATTTGTTGAGGCTACCATTTTTCCCGTACAAAGCTTTCTTCTTTGACTTCCAATATGGCGGATCCATAAAGATTAAAACATTCTTACCGCTTTGTTCCAGTAATGCTTCGTAACTCTCATTTGATATTTCCACATCTTGCAAAAGAGAAGATAAAGGTCGCAGTTTCTCGATATTAGAACTAGTAAATCTCCGTCTATAGGCTTCTGCAGAATAACCGCCAGAATCTACAGTACCTGAATACGTTATCCTGTTTAAGATATAAAACCGCACAGCACGATGAAACTCATCAAGAGAATCATCAGAAGTAGAAAGGTTCCTATACAGAACTTTGCCATCATTGTAGCTGTTTCTAAAACGCTCTACTTCAGATATTAGATCGTCGACATCATTTTTTACACAGTTCCAAAAGCAGTATAAGTCATAGTTTAGGTCATTAATTCTATATTTTGCATCTGGCCTTTTTTGTTTAAGAGCGATAAACACGGACCCTCCACCGACGAATGGCTCTCTGTATTCAGAAAAGTCTATTAAAACAAGCGGCAGAATATTGCGTAACGCCTTAGATTTTCCTCCAGGATATCGCAAGGGACTCGTTACTTTTTTGGTGTTTAGCGCTTTGCTACCTCCTTACATCGATATGAGTTGTTTATACTTTTAACTTTTGGTCATCACCTAAATGCACACAAGCTTAAGCTAATAAAAAACGAAGGAACCTAAAGACAGATGAGTTAGAAGTAGTAGTCGCAACGATTTTTGCACCGACGACTACTACCAAATTGAAAGAACAACAACACATGTTTTGGAACTGTTGTTGTTCTTCTAATTGGGCTTATTTGTGGCTAACATCTCGGCAAAGAACTTCTCTAAAGAAAAGGGTATTCGAAAATTGTGAATCCCTAGTCGCTTAGCCAAAATTGGAATGAATGATAAATTGCTTACTTGTCAAATAATCGCCCTTCTTCAGCAACAGAGATCATTGAACGGTAATAGATTGCTTTAATACCCCAGAACCACTTTATTTGAAGCCGGTGTTGACGACCAATTCACAGTGCAAATCGCTGAAAAACCTGACGAAATCAAAGAACTGCTGGAAGCAGGCTTCGAGTACGTCTGCCAAAAAGATACGTTAATATTCCTGAGGAAACGCAGATGATAACCAACTCTGTCGCCAAAAGTGGCCGAAGACTTCCAAAAAGCGGCCGAGGTGAGGTATTTAGGTTTGTTCGGGTTCACCCGCAACCTTTTCCCTTTTTATTCATTCTTGAAGATTTCAATCTTTTTGTTGAGATGCATTAAGGGAGCTCGGATATCTTGTGCAAAAGAGCTAATAGCTGAGAGCTTACCTGCGTCCGTGGGCTCAAAATCCGTTTAGGCTTTGTTTTCAAATTTTTCAAAATTATATATTAACTCAAGATAAAATAAAGCAAAATAGGCGAGTATCATGAAGCACGAAGTCCCTAACGTAACATTTAGGGTGT
>JAXDAO010000072.1:0-2606 GCA_034679745.1 Bathyarchaeia archaeon | reverse complement strand
GTAGATGGCTATTTGGATTCAAAAGAAGCAGCCCTTCAAGAACCCTATAGTGATGACCCAAGCAATTACGGCAAGATGCTTCTTACTGAGGAGACTTTAATATCTGCAGTTCAAAAGGCACTTGCGTTCGGCGTCCAACCAGTTATCCACGCAATGGGCGACAAAGCCATCGATGCAACCTTAAAAATAATCGAGCAATCACAAAAACCGAATACACGCTTCAGGATTGAGCAAGCCGCAGTTCTAAATGAAGCCTTGGTTCAGAGGCTGAAAAAGCAGGATGTTGTTATTACAATTCAGCCGAAGGTTATTTCAACAGAGTTTACCGTCTGGTCAGCTAACCAGCGACTTGGCGATAGGGCAAAATGGCTTCACCCACTAAAAATTCTGTTCAACCAAGGTATTACAGTCGCAGCGGGTTCAGATTGCCCAATGGAGCCATTAAGTGCATTGCTTGGAATTCAGGAATTAGTAACCCGCCCAAGTTGTCCCGAGCAACGGTTAAGTGTTGATGAGGCTATCCGTTTGTATACGTTGAACGCAGCTTACTGCTCCAAAGAAGACCAAATCAAAGGTTCCATTGAAGAAGGCAAACTGGCTGATTTAACAATTCTTGCCCAAGACCCCGCATCGGTTGAACCTGACAAAATTAAAGACATACCTATTGATTTCGTTATATTAAACGGTAAACTGTTAGTTGTTACATCTTGAGCTGAATCTTTTTCAGAGATTATTAGAACGGCTTATCCCTATTTTCCTAAAAGCATCTTTACAGTCTTCCGTGGATTACGCATTGCTCTTAGAACTTTCTTTTTTGTAACGGTCCTGTTAATCGAGTTTGCCTTCATGCATAATTCGCTGATTTCCTCCACAGAAAACTCTGGTGTCTCCACAAGCGGCTCTGTCGCAGCCAACGCAAAATCGCAGAAACCGTCGCGGATGTAGCCACATGCTTTAGCTTGCTCGTAAAAAGCGGTTCCATAAAGCGGCATCGCGATGCTGAAGACGAAACTTTCCGCGCCTAAACTTTTAAGTTTGTATGCGTAGCGGATGGTTTCTTCTATGTCTGCTTTGGTTTCGCCGATTAAGCCCATTACAAAGAAGCAGCCGACTTTTATCCCGACTTTTTTGGCGGCGATAATTGCAGCTTCCACCTTCTTCAAATCGAGGTTCTTTTTAGCTACTTCAGTGACAACGCGTTGTACGCCTGATTCAGGAGCGACACGAATTTTCTTGCACCCTGCCCGCTTCATTTTACGCAGCAACTCCTCGTCAAGAGTATCGGCCCGTACACCATTGGGAGTAAACCAGTCAAAGCGCAAGCCCCTTTCAATGATTAAATCGCAAATTTGTGTCATCCGATCGCGATTCCATGTCATGTTATCATCGGCAAAGTCGATCTGCTTGATGCCATAAGTTTGGATAACATGCTCTACTTCATCGACTACCTTTTTTGGGCTTCTTGGCCGCCATTTCTTTCCCCAGACAATGCAATGGGTACAGAAGACACAGTTAAATGGACAGCCACGGCTTGTGATAACGATGGTGTATGGTTTTGTGATTTCTCCGCGGAGAGGATTCTGTTTAACTGCTTCAGCGTAAACGTTCATAGGCAATAGATGTCGTGCAGGAATAGGTAATGTATCTAATTCTTGTATGAAAGCCCTTTCTGCCGTTTTGTAAACTTTTCTATTTTCCCTGAACGCTAAGCCATCAATACCTTTGAGATTGGTTTTTTTATTTTGGAGTGCATCAATTAATTCTGAGATTGTGACCTCTGGTTCACCTATGACTGCGAAGTCAGCCTCAGAGTCTTCCAGACAGGCTTCAGGTCGCGAGGAAGGATGCAACCCAAACACTAATACGGTGATTTCTTTGTTGACTCTTTTTGCGATAGAGACAACTTCAAAAGCAGTTTTTGACCATCCAGAAAAAGGAATCTCAACGATGACTACCTCAGGCTTCCAATCCGCTATACGACCAGCTATAACTTTCGCGTTTAAACCCACGCGATACTTGGTTGCGTCGAGTTCCTCCAAATTATCCCAGCCTTCGGTAGGTGAATCAATAATGGAAACTTTGTGCCCCTTATTCTCCAGTACTGCCGCGACAGATGCCATAGCGATGGGTGGAAAAACGTTTGGTTTTCCCCATGCTTTAGGTTGGATTCGCGGGGGATTGATGAGGCAGACGCGCATGGTAGGCACTTCTTAGCACAACTACATTCACTCAGTGATTAATAGTTTACACTAAATCGGTGTAAACCAGAACAACCGCACCAAAACGATAACTGCGACGCAAATCAGCCCCCAGAGGACAATTGTAACATCGCGGATACGCAATGCGCCTAAAACTTTTTTGCCAGTCAATGGCTCTCTGGCGTCACCAAGGATATATTGTCCCGGTTTTTCAAGTTGGATTCGCAGAGCACCAGCAACAGCCCCCATAGGCCAACCGTGGTTTCTACTAGGGGTTTTTCGGTGATCTCGTCGTGCAATACGCCATGCGTTCTTAGCGTCCATACGCAGCATAGCTGCTGCAACAATCATAAGCAACGCAGTTAGTCTAGTTGGAATGAAGTTTACGACATTATCGAGATTTGCGCT
>JAXDAO010000071.1:0-6773 GCA_034679745.1 Bathyarchaeia archaeon | reverse complement strand
GATAAGACTGAAAAGAGTAAACTCTGCCGACGCATATTTACGCTCTGTCCGTAAAGAATTGAAATTATCAACACGAAAATAGGATGCTAAACGACTATAACCACAATATTCAACACCTCTCACATAAGCCTTTGAGGCGATAGACCCAATCCCAAATCCCGCTATCGTATGCATTACCCAGTCACCTCCAAAGATATCATAAATAAATGACCCCCCCACAAGTACCTGAAGTGATAGGGGAATAGTTGACAAAAGCGAAACTCTATAGTCCGTAAAAACTGCTTTGGCACATATTCTGAAAAGGTTGCTAAAAACGAGTTTCTCATCATTGCCTAGTGTTATTTTTTTTACCTGAAAAGCACTGTTATTAAGAAAATTCCTGTAAATAGGCATGGCTGTTGTGATGTAGGCCCATATACTAAATGAGACCCAAACAAAATCATAAGCAATCAAATTCAGAAAGAACGAGACTAAAGCAATTACTTGTAAAACAGTGAAGAGAGCAACCCACTTTAAAGGGATAAGAGAATGGAATACTTTCAGGGTTAAAGGCGCAAATGGAATAAAAGCGGCTAGAGGATGAACATGGGTTTGCGTTGATATGCTACTATCTACCAAAATATCCTCCCCTGTTGTTCTGTTTATTCTTCTTTTATCTACCTTTTGGTGTATAGATATCTACTGCTCAATATAAAGCATAAACTACGCCAAAATAGTTGGAAATTAATTTAAATGCATAAGTAAAAATTTAATAACCATAAATAACCATTCTCGCCCATTTCTACGAATTTCGATCAGAAAAGGCTATAAAAAAAGTAATTTTAAATAATGAAAAATAGTAACCTCCAAATTGAACTAAATTTTTGGCGGGCCCGGTGGGATTTGAACCCACGATCTCCGGCTCCGAAGGCCGACACCTTAATCCGTGCTAGGCTACGAGCCCCAACTTGCTCTACAACTCAATATTGGAGTTACACATAAAGATTTACGGCGATCCCTATTAAACTCACCTTCAAGGTGAAGTCCAGGCAAGCGGTAGGAATTTTGTTGATTGCTGATTTGAAGATGTTTTTTTAAAATTTTTACAAGTTTAGTCTCAATTTACAACTTGAAATAATTCAAATAGCTATTAGGGAGTTTTTTTGTCCTTTTGTGGATTTGGGTTGCGGTGGGTGTTGTATTTTTTTCTTTGTGTGGGTGTGGGCGTTAAAATTTTTACACTACACTGGGGGCTTTGGAGATCATTGTTTTTTTGGTTTAGGCTGTTTTTCTTGTGTGGTTTGAGTGTGGGCAGATTTATTGTGCCACACATTCAACATGGATTCTATGTTGGGAGTGTGGAGTGTGGGTGTGGCGGCTTGCGGTTCTACATTGTTCTTTGCATGTTTCACCTAACAACCATCAGACTTGGCTGAATACCATTTTTAGGTTACCCATTGCAAGCGAATACAGAATAGTTGTAGAACAAACCACAAACAGAACCAACAAACTGTCAAACTTTATGGTTTAAGGTGACCACATCATTCACAACGTAAAAGCTATGGTTTAAAATCTTGCCCGGGTATAATTAGCTTGATTTTTTCAATTCCAAAAGATCTAACCGACGCTTTCCGCTTCTGCCACGGCGAGCGCAGAAACAATATCCGTTATTTTTATAAACCCACGCTAGTATTTACTTCAGACACGCATAAAAGGTGGGGGCCGGTAGCTCAGCACGGCTGGAGCGTTCGACTGATAATCGAAAGGTCGGCAGTTCAAATCCGCCTCGGCCCACCATTACCGTCTTTAGGCAAGTTTGTTTTGATTTTGATTCTTTGTGAACTGTACTTGTTTGCCCAACCCTCGTCCCCATTCAATCTCAATTTTGACAAAAAATATGTTTAACTTTAATGTTGCCTTTGTCATTATCATGCTGCTTTTTCCTTTCTTTTCAATTGCTTCACCGGATGATGCGCTAGGATCTATTTTTTCACTGGTTTGCAGCATAATGCTTATTGAGGTTACGTTGTGGCAATATTCATACTCTGGTTCTTCTATTCTCTCAACAAGTTCTATCCTGTTATGTAATTTACTTTTCAGTAAGGGGTCGGGGGTGTTTTCTTGATCCATTGTTATGCTTATGTTATGCTTCATTATTGTAAACCTCTTACACTTTGTATACTTGTTATACAGAAAAGCTTTATTAGCTTTCCTATTCAAAATATACACCGGTGTTTCACATGAAAACCCTCCGCATATCCGACGACGCACACCAAAAACTAACCGCAATGCTGGGCGAAATAACAGCCCAAACAATGAAAATGCAAACATACACAGACGCAATAGAAAGCCTCCTCTCAACCAGCGTCAATTTACCCCCAGAACTCCTAAACGAAACCCAAACCTTCATCGAAAACAACCGCAACCTAGGCTACACCAGTCGCGAAGAATTCATCCGCGATGCAATCCGCACGCAGCTACGTTTCGCTAAAGAACAATACACGTATGTTGAGGTCCCAAAAGAAGAATACGATAAGCTACAGCAAGCCATAACCGATTTAGGAACTGAGTTTTTGAGCGTTGATGATTTTATCAATCAACAAATACGTAACTTGCTTTCAAAGCACCAAGAATGGGCAAAGCAGAAAGAGGACTACGAACGAAAAGGTCAAGACAAAATCTAACTAACGCTTTACGTAGTGAAAAGAGGCTAAAAGCTATTTTTTGCCTTTAGTCAATGTGTAATCTGCATACAGAAAAATTGGTTTTTAATCATCTTTCCTCATCCTCACCTCATCCGCTTAAACATCGCAAAACTTAGTAACTAACCTGCCGTTTTTACCTGATTTTTTTTTAACGAACGGTTTATATCAAACAGTATACTAAAATTAGTTAGTCTAGGAGATAAAATTATGAGCGCTGAACCTTTTCATGTAACTGACGCGAATTTTGAGCAAACAATCAAGAGCAATAAGCTTGTTTTGGTGGATTTTTGGGCTAACTGGTGTGGACCATGCAGAGCCTTAGCGCCAACGATTGCCGAGTTGTCAAAAGAGTACAGTGGCAAAGTCCTCATTGGCAAACTTGATGTAGATTCAAACCCCGAAACCGCCGAACGCTTTCAAGTCTTTAGCATCCCAACAATGATATTGTTCAAGGATGGGAAAGAAACAGAGCGCCTTGTAGGTTTATGCCCCAAAAACAGGATAACTGATGCATTACAGAAGCATCAGTAACACTAAGCACCCTTCATTTTTTCATACATTTTCTCAAATGTCCAGCGAATGCTGGATTTGAGTTCTTTTAAGCGCTCGTCATCTACGTTTTTGATTATTATTTCCCTAATCAAATCCCCCTCGCGAACGATGTTGTAACTAAACATCTTATCAGGCGTTAATTGACCCAACCTGACGAGTTCCTTATCTTTCTCCTGCATTTTAGCGAAGACTTTTTCCACTAAGAAATTACCGAATGGTGGCGTGTTAACGTTGAAGTTTTTGCTTTCATCAGGCATTACATGGATAGAATGCTTCTCAAAGTACAGCAAAGCAAGGGGTTCATCCGCCATTGTTTTTAATGGTATAACCGTTTCTGCTTCGGAAGTAACCGATTTAGTCGGTTCAGGGACTTGTTTAGGTATAACCACTTCCTGAGGAACGGGAGCCGTTGTCGGAGTAGTTGGAATCTCTTTTATGTCTCCGCGCTTGAAACCTTTCTCAAGCAAAATAGAATTGACACTGTCTAAAGCCGCCTCAACCTCTTGAGCTTCGACGTTTAGTCTCTCAAGTTGATCCTCAAGCCGCTTCTTAAAGGCTATTAACCCCTTCATTTTCTCTGAGTCTTGAGCCATACCAATCAGCACTCGCAACTACTTAGACACTTATCAGTTTTAGCTTTTTCCTAAGGCGCTGTCTCGCCTATTTTTTTAAGTTGCCCATTGTACATTTCAACAATTTCTTTGGATGTTGTTGCATCTTCCGGACTTTTATCCGTACGATATTTGCCTGTGAAGCGTGGAAATCGAATTGCCATTCCACTACCTTTACGAACTAAATTCATTGCCGCCATGTGAATTGGACTTAGAGTGATTTCTGCGCCCAAAATTTCTAAAACTACTGATGGCTCAAACCACACATCCGCCTCCAGCATTGATTGGACACGGCTGTTTTTGCGTGGAACCACATGCTTTTGGAGCATCTCATGTAGTGTCGCCAAATCTTTGTCTGTAAAACCTGTGCCACATTTAGTTACGGTTTCAAAAGTGTCTGTATCCTGATTATAAGTAGCCAAAAGTAACGCTCCGTACGCACCCACTCGTTTGCCTCTGCCGTGGAAAGCGCCAACCACGACCAAGTCGACAGTGTCCGTCATTTCGCTACGGTAATCGCGTTTGAATTTTATCCATAGCCAACCACGGTTTCCTGCTTGATAGATGGCGTCTTTGTTTGTGGATTTGCACATGACACCCTCGCAGCCTTCCTCTATTGCTTCTTCAAAGAAATCTTCAAGTTCCTTGGGGTTTCTTACAAGTTTTTGAATAGCGGGTTTAAGGCGCTCGTTTGGCTTAATAATTTCTTGAAGCGTCTTGCGCCTTGTAGGGAAGGGTTCCTGTGTTAAATCTCTCCCATCCACATAGAGAGCATCAAAAGCAAAAAGTGAGATGGGGTATTGCTCTATGGCTGCTTCTACGCCGTATTTACGCCGGCGATGCATCAGCTCCTGAAAGGGACGCATATACCCTGTTTCTAAATCCATGGCAACGCATTCTGCTTCAAGAATGGCTTCTTTTGCATCTATATAAGTGCGGATTAATTCGACAGCATCAGGATATTGATCAGAAATGTTCTCCAAACGCCTGGAAAACAATGTAACTGTGCCGCCTTTCTTGTGTGCCTGTACACGTTCTCCATCGTACTTGTATTCAGCTACACATTTGCCGCCGAACTTCTCCAAAATCTCCTCAGGTACCCCTAAACGCTCAGCAAGCATGGGGCGTATAGGTTCAAAAACCATGACTTGGAACCTTTTGATGCCTTCTAACCCACTTTCAGCGACGACATTAGCAACCCTTCCCAAGTCTGATGAAATATTATACGCACGTTCGATTTCTTCTCTAGCTTCTTTCCCACCGCCGTAAGCTATTGCCAGAGCATCAAGCACAGTCATGTCTGCAATGCCCAATCGCAGGTTGCCTGTTACTGTTCTTATGAGCCATTTTGCTTCCTTGGGAGAGGCATCTGTCAAAAGCCCAGACAGAAGGGCCATCTTTGTATCTACAGTCCCGCTGCCCGAGGTTTTAGCAAGTTTATCTAGCGTCTCGTAAACTCTCTCAACTGTGAGGATTTTAGTAAAAAAGGTTGATTGCTTACGTTTAGCTAGTTGTTTCTCTGCTGTTTCGCCAATATCACCGCTTTTCTGGAGTTCCGATTGGATTAGGCTCCCGCTTCCCCCAGACGCACGTACAAGTGCCTTTATAGCTAGCTTTTCAGCCACACCCATCTCTATTCCCGCAAAGTCAGGGTAGAGCTTGCCCTGCGTTAAATAAACAACCCTCGAGATGGCTTCTTTGGGCGTTTTTTTCAGTAACTCAACAAGGTAATCAGTCATTTCTAACCGTTTAGTAGTGGCTTCAATTTTCTCATACGAGTCGGCGATTACTGCATAATCCATAGCTTTTCGCTCACAGAATACTCACTGTGTAAGTATTAAAATTTGCACCACAGACTATAGGAAGAGTATATTAATACAAAACCGTTATTTGAAATTATGAAAGCCTGTGTAATTTACTTTTCAAGGACAGGAAACACTAAACGATTAGCACTAGCAATAGCTAATCTGGCCAAGGCCCCTCTCTACGACCTATCTATAACGGATTCATCTAAAACTGTAGATTTTGACCTCTTGATCTTTGGTACTCCTGTGGAAGGAGCAAGCCCCACAAAAGAAGCGATGAATTACTTAAGTAACATGCCCACCGTTCATGGGAAGAAAGTAATTCTTTTCTGCACATACCGGCTGTTTGGGAACGACCGCGCGATGAAGACTTTGGAGAAAGAATTAACTGCCAAAGGCTATGAGACAATACTGAAAGTTTCAAAGAAGGGCATGAAACCAGAACAAGAAGCTGACTTCAGCGAAGTACTTGACAAAATCGAGAAGGCACTTTAAACTTAAAAACAAAAAATATTGGTGAGTTTAGTGTTACTAAACGACAGCTTAGATGCTTGTTTTAGGCTCCATCTATTAGATGGGCTGTTCCGTCTGGACAGTAGACTTTTTCAAAGACTTCAGTAACATTAAAGCGTCTACTACATGCTCTCATTTGGGAGCATCCATCGCAATCTCGCGATAACATATCTATATTATTCCTCCTTGTGACTGTGATTCTCTGGCAATCTCTTTTAGCTGTACCAGCATACTACTGGGTCGCATAGTTATGGACTGCCTATTATAGAGCCAAACGAAGATGTTACTGCCTCTTTTAAACAGTATTATTATTGAAATACTGAGTTCTACTCAACAAATTTTGCTGGGTGTGTGAAAGAGGATCCTCTATCTTTCAAACTTATTATTTGTATCAGTTTGTTTTCTGGAAAATTGAAACAACTATGCACTCAATACTTTAGCTTTGGTTACTGCTAGAAGGTTTCTTGATGTACTATCTCGATTATTGGTCGTCTAGTTCTGGCTCTTGGGGATTCATTCGGATAACCCACAGGAATGATAACTACTGGACGCATTTCTTTGGGTGCCTTTATGATTCTTCTAACCTCATCTTCTTTGAATGCCCCTAT
>JAXDAO010000070.1:0-2772 GCA_034679745.1 Bathyarchaeia archaeon | reverse complement strand
TAAGCACAGACCGATTCGAGTGCACCACCCTGCTTTTTAGTCAACGCTGCCTTGACTGCACGCACAACGTCAAAGAGAACGCTGCCAGCGTTTGGTGCATCAACTGTTTGGAATTTGAGGTCAATTTTGAGTGGCGTGTTGCAGAAGTATGTGCCGCTTATCCAGAAGTAGCTGTCTCGTTTATTTTGCAGGAAATCTACGTAGTCAGTTGAGCCTGCGACTACTTCGGTTTTGTACGGCAGTGCAGAAGCAACGGATTGTGTTTTGATTGCGCGTTTCGCGTCGCGTGTACGGTCCATGGTGTCAATGGATTCGGTTCCTCCTCCGACGTCGAGTTGGTAGGTTTCGTTTATGTGGACGCCGCTTTCGCTTAGTAA
This sequence comes from Bathyarchaeia archaeon, assembly GCA_034679745.1. GTDB lineage: Archaea > Thermoproteota > Bathyarchaeia > Bathyarchaeales > Bathycorpusculaceae > Bathycorpusculum. The sequence goes on along the minus strand of JAXDAO010000070.1, from coordinate 2,395 downwards.
CTTGAGTAGTGTTTTGTGAAGTGCTGTTGAGCCGATTTGGTCAACTAGGTCGTCGCCTACGAGAGGTAATTCTGCATCTTCAAACTGAGCTGCAATTGAGGGTTCGCTGGCGATGAAGTTGGGTGTAGCGTTGATGAATGCACAGCCTGCCGCGATGGCTTGCATCGCGTAGAATCGTGTGGCATTGGATGCGCCGCTTGGGAGCAGATTGATGACGATTTCTGCGTGTGCAGAGATGAGAATTTGTGCAACATTTGCATCGGCTGCTCCGCTTACTTCTATGAAGGCCTTTGTTGATTCGCCGACGCCGTCTAGAAGTGGCCCTTTTGCTACTTTTACGCCTGATGCGGGTACGTCACAAACTCTTGGTGCATTATTTGGTTTAGCAAAAATTGCTTCTGAGACGTCTAAGCCGACTTTGCGGGCGTCAACGTCGAAGGCTGCAACCACCTCAATGTCTTTGGGTGTGAGTCCCGCTAATGTGGGGTTGCGAAGTCCCTCGATTTTGTTTTGGTTACTGTAATATTGGATGCCTTGGATGAATGATGAGGCGCAGTTTCCGACGCCGATTATTGCAACTTTGACTTTGGGCATGATTTTTGGCACCTTGCTTGGCATGTAAAGGTGCTGTGCCTTAATAAAAGCTACGCAGTCAAACCATATAAAACTCTACAAGATTTAGTTGGGCAGTATTCTTTGTTGTTTAAAGTTTCTTGTTAGCTAATAAGAAATGCTTATTAAACGAGGTGGGGTAGTTTTCAGAAGCCAGGCAAAAAAGTGGGCGAGTAGATCAGCCTGGTATGATCGCCACGTTGGCATCGTGGAGGTCGCGGGTTCAAATCCCGCCTCGTCCACCAAACACTTATCATTTCACTTTATCGCCAAAGGTTTTTTATACATTAACCAATATCGAAGAACATGTGCGTTAATAATGAGCGGAAACATTCGAAGATGCACTAACTGCGGAGAGAATGCTCAATACGTTTACACTGCAAAATTCAGAAGCGGCGGAACAAGCGGTGGAATTAAACTGCTCATCGGTGAATGGGGCGAACTAGGGGAAGCTATGATTCCCATGTACGTTTTTGTTTGTCCAAACTGTGGGAAAGTTGAACTTTACGCAACCGAGGACTTACGGCAACAAGCGATCCGAGCATCTAGGGAAAATCCGTAACTGTTGTGCAAGTTTTTTTCTTCACGTTTAGAATTGCTAACGAAAAGTATTTTCATGTAAATAAAGGCTAATTCGGGGTTGTTTTGGTATTACGAGTTTCGATATATACTGTTGGGTGGAACAAGGGCATTATATCCTCTCTATTGTATATGGTTACTTGAGAAAGGCGAAGAGGAAGGAGAAGGCTCATGCAAACCATTGCAAAGAGTATAGAATACGAAATCAAAGAGTACGCAGAACAGTTCCTGAAGACAGAATATGGAGAACAAGCAGCAAAAAAACTGACAGACTTTGAGATAAAAGCAGTTGACGCATACGACGACGGAGGAGTCTCAGAAATAACAGATGAACACATCCAAATAGCAGCCAAACGAGACATAGAAGCAGGCAAACTAACGAATACAACAAAGTTGATTGTTAGACATGAACTCGGCCACCTTCTAGATCAAAGTTCAGAAGCATTCCCTGATTTTAGTGAAGAAATCGAACATGAAAAAACAGCATGGATAAACGCTAAACCAAGAAATGCAGCTGAACAGTGGTACAAAAACTTATCAATCAGAACCCATGTCGACCCATTAAAGATGCAATCCATGGGTTTTCCGAGACCTGAAAGAAAAGTCTCCTCTGACATGCTAAGACACGCAACAGACATAGAATTGAAACGCATGAAAAAAGAAAGCCCGTTTGCTGATGCAGTTTTAGCAGAAAGACTCGCCATGGCAAATTTGATCGAAGACCCGAACTACTACACTAAGGCAATTTAATTTTTTAATTACAGTGACAAGTATCATTCTAGAAAAAAGCTGTCAATCATTTTTAGTACTATCAGGTTTGTTTTCCTGGAGCCAATTTCTGGATTTCGCCAGAGTTTTACCTGCAAATGTTATCTTCAATGCGCCTTCATAAGGACAGATTTCTACGCAACGTGCACAAAGAATACATCTAGACTCGGTCACGTCACCGCCTTTCTTTTCATACATCGCAGTTGCCTGTGTTGGGCAAACACGCTTGCATACACCGCATTTAGTGCATTTTTGCTCGTCCTTCTCTAATTTTGTTAGGGCGATTTGCTTGAATGGTGTAAAAGTGCTCAATAGAGCTGCCAAACCACCCATTGGACAAATACGACACCACGCTCTGCGATAGGCTAAAGCTAAGATTGTGACGACTATCAGGACAATAACGTTTATTGATGTTAGATAGAAGCCGCTTATCCAG
>JAXDAO010000069.1:0-3263 GCA_034679745.1 Bathyarchaeia archaeon | reverse complement strand
AAGACCTCCAAGCTCGTCGCATGCCCCGGATGTGAAGCTACAGCTGCAATCCTCGGTTTAGCCCCAATTATTAAAGCAGGTTTAGTCGACAAAGAACACATAGTCGTCGACCTCAAAGTGGGGTCTTCAGGCGGTGGTAGCAAACCAACTCTTGCAGGTCACCACCCTGAACGTGCAGGAGGTGTCCGCCCCTACAAGGTCGTTGGTCATCGTCATATAGCCGAAGTCGAACAGGAACTCGCACCGCTGGGTGGGCCGGTCAAAATCTCTTTTACTCCACATGCAGTCAACATGATACGGGGAATATTGGCGACTATCCATACTTTCCCTAAGCAGAAAGTGGAAAATAAAGACCTCTGGAAAGCCCTTCGAGGTATGTACGGTAACGAGCCCTTTATCCGACTCGTAAAATACTTAAAAGGTCCATACCAACTACCAGATCCTAAAATTACTACCGCTACAAACTTCTGTGATGTCGGCTTTGAAATAGACGAACACGCCAACCGTCTCATAATGTTCTCCGCTGTGGACAACATGGTCAAAGGCGCCGCAGGCCAAGGCGTACAATGCCTAAATATAATGATGGGAATTGACGAAACCACAGGCCTCAAGAGTACTGGGTTCCATCCGGTGTGATAAAAATGTTGATAGTTATCAAAATGGGTGGAAGCATCCTCAAAGAGGGAGCATCAATAGACCTAGTAAGTGACTTAAAAGAAGTCGCCAAAGAAAACAAAGTTGTCCTAGTTCATGGTGGGGGGGCTGAAGTCACCGAAATCGCTTCCAAATTGGGTAAGGAACAGAAATTCATCATGTCCCCTGAAGGCTTCCGTAGCCGCTACACTGACAGCGAAACAATAGAAATCTACACTATGGTTATGGCAGGCAAAATGAATAAACAAATCGTTTTAGCTCTGCAAAGTCAAGGTATTCAAGCTGTCGGTTTAAGCGGACTTGATGCGTCGCTTCTCAAAGCAGAACGCAAAACCAAACTAATTATAGTTGACGAACGAGGGCGCAAAAAAGTCATCGATGGCGGCTACACCGGAAAAATCACCGAAGTCAACATAGAGTTTCTAAAGCTCTTACTAGAAAAGGGTTACGTGCCAATTGTAACTCCGATTGCTCTGAGCCAAGACAACGAACCACTAAACGTAGATGGCGACCGTACAGCTGCAATTGTTGCAGGCGCTTTAAAGGCAGACAAACTAATTCTACTCACAGATGTTGAAGGTTTGATGCTAAAAGGGGAACGTGTGCCTAAAATTGCAGCAACAGAAGTAAAAGAAGTACTGTCCAAAATCGGCGGTGGCATGAGCACTAAAGTTCACGCTGGTTTAGAAGCCTTAAACCAAGGCGTCAAAGAAGTTCTCGTCACATCAGGCACTGCAAAACAACCCATAACATCGGTTCTTGATCATAAAGTCGGGACAGTGATAACCAGTGAATGAAAATGAAATTATGGAGATCGAAAATCGTTATCTAGCAAACGTATTTTCAAAAAAGCCAGTTGTACTTACAAGCGGTAAAGGTGCACTATTGTGGGATGTTAACGGTCGCGAATACGTCGACTGCGCAAGTAGCTACGGTGTAGCCGCTTTAGGTCACTGTCACCCAAAAATTGTAGAAGCCATAAAGGCTCAAGCGGAACAGCTAATCACCTGCCATAGTTGCTACTACAATGATAAACGAGCCGAATTCATAGAAAAACTAGTCAAAATCACACCTAAAGGCTTAGACAAAGCGTTTTTCTCTAACAGCGGAGCAGAATCCATAGAATGCGCCATCAAACTAGCCCGCAAAGCCACAGGCAAACCAGAAATCATCGGTCTAATGGGAGCATTCCATGGAAAAACAATGGGTGCGTTGTCACTCACTTGGGACAAGAAATATCGCGAACCATTTCTGCCACTTTTACCCGAAATGAAAAATGTAGCACCCGATAATCCAAATAAACTCCGAGAAGCAATAACTGAAAAAACTGCTGCAGTCATCATGGAACCCATTCGAGGCGAAGGCGGGATCCGTGTCCCACCAGATGGATACTTGCAAGAAGTTCGAGAAATCTGCGATAGACGTGGCGTTCTGCTTATCTTCGATGAGGTTCAGACAAGTTTTGGGCGAACAGGTAAACTATTTGCGTGCGAAAACTGGAATGTGACCCCTGACATAATGACTTTAGCCAAACCTTTCGCTGGTGGATTACCCATCGGCATAACGGTAGCCAAAGAAAATATTATGTCTACATTAAAAATAGGCGAGCACTCAACCACTTTCAGCGGAAGCCCGATAGTCTGTGCTGCCGGATGTGCCGCCATTGATGCACTAATAGAAGAGAAACTGGCAGAAAAAGCAGCTTCAAACGGCAAATACTTCAAAACTCTGCTAGAAGGTCTACAAGCAAAGCACAAGACAGTCAAAGAAGTCAGAGGTTTAGGCTTGATGCTTGGTATGGAGTCACGCTATGACGTTTATGGAGTTCTTATGAAAACGATAAGCAAAGGGTTGCTGATCTTGGATGCAGGTAGAACTGTCATTCGTTTACTGCCCCCTCTAGTTATAAATAAACCACAAATTGATAGAGCAGTAACCGCACTAGATGCGGCTTTGGAGGAAGATGAGAATGGACGAGCAAGCAGCAGTACGGTTCCTAACTAACCTGTTAGGCATTTACAGCCCTTCGGGCAAAGAACAAGATATCGCTAATTTCCTAGCAACTGAAATGAAGCGAATGGGTTTTGAAGTTGGAATTGACAACATAGGCAACGTCATCGGTGTTATCGGTTACGGCGAACCAGTTATTCTCCTATGTGGTCACATGGATACTGTGGCTGGTCATGTCCCGCTAAGAGTAGAAGAAGGCAAAATCTACGCTCGAGGTGCAGTTGATGCAAAAGGACCTCTGGCAGCAATGGTGGTCGCCGCAGAGCAAGCAGGCAAAGAGCCGGGTTTTAAAGGAAAAATTCTAATAGCTAGTGTAGTCGAAGAAGAAGCTACAAGCAAAGGCGTTCGCCACCTTATAACTCAAGGCATCAACGCTGATTATGCAATATTTGGCGAACCCAGCGGCGCCGAGAACATAACAATAGGATACAAAGGTCAGATACAACTAAAAATTGTTGTCAAAACGGAAACTGGTCATTCGTCCACCCCTTGGCTATACGATAATGCATTAGAGAAAGCGTATGAACTCTGGGAAAAAATAAAGGCGGCTTGCACATTTCCATCAATGGAACCCCAAGAGACACCGTTTACTGCTATCA
>JAXDAO010000068.1:0-5104 GCA_034679745.1 Bathyarchaeia archaeon | reverse complement strand
GCCCAGTGTTCGGTTTGATTGAATAGTCATGCTGTGTGTCCCCAGCGGTATTGTATAGCTTTAGTGGATAAGTTTTTTGTTCTGTTCCTGACTATTGGTCTTTTGCTGTTTTGTTGCCTACTCGGAGCTTATCTACTTCTGGTCTTGTTGGTAGCGTTACTGTCATTTTTCGGTTTAGTTTTTCTTTGCCGAACTTTACTTTGGCTTCGCTGGTTTTTGCGTCGGAGTAGAAAGCTGTTAGTTTTGCAGCGGCTTCTATGGCGCTTTTGGTTTTAGGGCCTTGTAGAAGCGAAATGGGACCAACGATGTCTGGTAACTCAAAATAATAGTCGCCCTTGGCCCTGTTATTAGCTAAAAAGTTGTTCTCATCGCGGTTTCTGCCTACTACGATTTTATTTCTACCAACTCTGAAGTGTCTGCCAACCCTGAGCAATGCCACATCTGCAACTGTAATACGCTTCTTATTCTCAAACAAGTCCCTTAGCTTCTTAGCGTATTCCTCGCAGGTCAATAGGCACCCGCCTGCAGGAGACGGAAAAACGGTTATGCCGTAGTCTTTGGCGAGTTCCAACTGTGGTTTACGAGATCTACCTTGAATACTCAGAAGCCGGTTTCTATCGACTAATCCTTTTTTTTCTGCAACAGTTGCAGCCAACAACTTGGCTGATAGGGGTCTTAGTAGTTTGCCTTTCAAGCCGGCTTCATGCTCAATAGCTTTTAACGCGGGGCCATGCTGTGACATGGGGCGTTCGCCTAAAACTTCGCCTGTGAATAGGAAGTCGGCGCCTACTTCTTTGGCGTATTGTTTGGCTTTTTTTAGGATGAAGATTTTGCAATCTACGCATGGATTTATATTTTTGCCGTAGCCGTGTTTGGGGTTACGTAGCATCTTTATGTACTCTTTGTCAACGTTTAGAACCTTTAGTGGTACGTTAAGCTGTTCGGCGGCTTGATTGGCTTCTGTTGAGCCGTCTTTTTTTGGGATGCCAAAAGGTGTTTTGATGTTGAATGCTATGACTTCGATGCCTTGTCGTCGGATTAGTTCTGTGGCTAGGATGCTGTCTAAACCGCCTGAGAATAAGCTTACTGCTTTAACTTTGCCCATGACGGTGACATACCTCGCGTGAGATAATAATTTACCTATAAACTGACAGAAGAATATGCTCCATCTGAAAAGGGATTTTTTGAATTAATCGCGGCGTTTTTTTCTTTGTGGAGCTCTTTTGTCCATGCTTTTAGCTGGTTTTTCTGCTCGAAAGTCGAATTATTTAAAAACCCTTTTGTAAATTTATTATTTGTTTAGGAATTCTATCTGGGGAGAGGAGAATGGCAGTGGACATCAGCATCTTCGTGCCTGTTTACAGGCAGTCAGATCAGTTAGAGGGGATGCTAGATGCGTTGTACTCGCAGAATGTTGCTAAGGAATTCTTTGTTACAGTTGATGAGCCGACTGACGAGTTTTCACAAAAAATTAAGAGTCTCCAAAGAGAAAATGTGAACTTTATAGTAAATCAGGAGCGCATAGGAAAAGCCAACGCGTTAAACAGCACTGTTGGATTGTCCTCTGGTAAGGTTCTGCTTTTTTTGGATGCAGATGTCGGTATCCCAAACGATCCTGATTATTTGCGCAAGATAGTTATGGAGATGGAGCATGTCGATGTTTTAGACATAAAGAAGAAGGTAACAAAAGACAAATCGTTCCTCTCCAAGATGGCTTACTACGAATACTTAACATTCAACATCAGCGCTTGGATAGCCTCACGCTTCATGCACAAGTGCCCCGCTGTCAATGGAGCCGCGTTTGCAATCAGGAAGGAGATGTTTGAGAAAGTCGGTGGTTTCCGCAAGGTTGTAGCTGAAGACATCGACATAGCTACACGAACTTTTCTTAACGATAGCCGCTTCGCCTACAGCCATGAGGTAGAAGTCAAGAATGTGGTTCATGGTGACTGGCGCAAATGGTTTACTCAGCGCAGGCGATGGTCCATTGGGCAAGCGCTTTGGTTAAAAGACTGGTACAAAGATCTCGTCAGGCGTTTTGTTAAGAAGCCGCAGGTTTTTCTGCCCAGCCTGTTTTTCTTGTATCCATCGGTGGCTGTTTTCTTTTTGAGTGCAGTTGTGCCGAGTCTTTGGATGTATAATTCCATGCTTATTTTCTCTTTGTTTTTGTCAGTAAAGTTTAACATTGCTTTGCCGATCTTTCTGGTTTCATTGGCAACTGCAGACATGCTCAAGGTTTTGCTTATTTCACTGTCTGGTTTTGCTGTGACAGCTGCGGTGTTTTATGGTTTCTCGCGTAAGCTGGGTTTCAACGAGATGAAGTTGCATGAGCTCTTTGTCTATTACTTCTTCTATTCGTCTATGTGGATGATGATCATAGTCTTGGGGCATATTCAGGTGTTGTTTGGTAAGAACGCTGGACCTGACTGGAAAACCTGATGCTTCTTTCTGTTTTTTGTTTTAGCTTTTTGTTGTGTTTTCTTTGTGAGAATGAGGAAGCATGTTGGATCTCTAATTCTGGCACATAAAAAATTCGTTTTTTTAATGGAGACAATTTGAATATTAATGGTTTATGCATTTAGCTTTTTTTTGCTTTAATTTTATATTCAGATAAATATCGAATACCTACTATGGCCTCCAAGAAACTAACAACCTACATCATCGCCTTCAATTTTTTAATGGCGCTCTTGATTTTTTTCTTTAGCCAGTTTGTGCTGTTATTACTTAATGGAACTATTGTGCAAAGTATTGGCATTTTCATAGATTACGGATTCCCGCCAAGCAACGGTTGGACTATCCCTACAATTCATGCTCCATTGTTGAACTATCCATTGTTTGTGTTCATCTTCACAATGATTGGCAACGTTATCTTCATGGTTCTAATGAGAAGAGAAAAACATGCAGAGCTACAATACTAAGCTATTTCTTAATGACCCTGTACGCTAATAGCAGAGATATGATGCCGACTGCAATGGTGAGTATGTAAATTAACACGATTAAAGAGAACAAAAACCAAAAAAAAGAAAACTCAAGACCACCCACAACAACCAATACAGCACCTATTGCTTTTCTATACTTAGCTTTGAAATAAGAAAGAATTGCTCCAGCATTCAAAATAATCAAAGGTAACAAAATGAATAGAACAAGCCCAAAATAGATGTCAGCGTCACTCATCAGTCAGCTCTATTAAATAATTCTTGATTTAAATTTTTCATAAACTCATCCTGAATACAACACTACAATACTGCTTCTCATGAATGTCGAATTTTTATTTTCGTAAGCAATCAAAGGGGACGCCTATGTGGAGTTAGAGAAATACAGAGAAGATTTATCTCAAACAGTAATATCTGATAGCCATAAAGGCTTAATTGACCTAGACCATATTGATGTTAAAAATGGTCAAAGAGATTCAGGCGTAATCTCAGAAAAACAGGGCGTTGGGCGAGTAGCTCAGCACGGATAGAGCATCAGCCTTCTAAGCTGAGGGTCAAGGGTTCAAATCCCTTCCCGCCCGCCACTAACTCTGAAATGTTTCTCGTGTAGCAAAGCTTTTATCGCGAAAGTTATACATGTATAACTTATGACGAAAACAAAAATAAAATGTTGGGGCAACTCCTTAGGCGTCATTCTTCCCAAAGCACTCGTCGATGAGGAGGAACTAAAAGAAGGCGAAGAAATCGAAATATCTGTCCGTAAAACATCAGATGTACGCACTCTTCGAGGTAAATACCCATTCAAAAACCTCCAACATGAAAAAGATGAAATGAAACACGGCTGGGAATAAATGGAGAAACCCCGATACTTCTATGACAGCTACGCAGTAATGGCCTATCTAAGCGATAACCTTGCATACCGCGCCTATTTTGAAGAAAACGATGGCGTCCTAACCAAACTAAACCTAATTGAAGTGTCCTACCGAACTATGGAGCTTCACGGTGAAGAAGCAGCCGAAGAAGTGGTTACCTTATTCGCTAAATATGTTATTGACTTCGGGCCTGCGGATATTGTAGCTTCAACTAAACTTAGGATGGAGCTCAAAAGAACGGGGCATAATATTTCTTATGCTGATGCCCTCGGGTACTATCTTGCCCTGAAAAATAAGTTGAAATTTTTGACTGGAGATAGGGAATTCGAAGGATTAGCTGGCGTTGAGTTTATCAAATGATCCCTGAAACTTCTTAAAGCAACATTAAGAATAAGGATCTATGGATAGAATTGCAAAGCTACAGGTTGGCTTCATAGTAATAGGGTTGTTTTTGATTGTTTTATCAGTCTATGTGGCTTACAATTATTTTTTTCTTTATGCCTTAATCAGTATTGGAGTAGCTTCTATTCTTACTGGTTTTAGTCTTAGAGCAAGAGTTAAAATCTATGAAAAAAGTAAGGAGCAGTCAGAGCGTAAACAGGGTTCACCTAAAACTGATGCTGATATAGTCGGCATTATCGCCGTAATTTTCATTTTTGCCAGTTTAGGTATTGGAGCATTTACTGCTTATATTGTTCCCGTACCTGCACTTAACGTGTTATTTTTTGTACTGCTTGCTATTGGATTAATAATAGGATTAATATCAAGTGCACTCAGAAGTGCAGAAAGAAAGAAGCAAAATACCCGCTATCATTAAAAAACAATTTTTGGAGGGTGTTGAATTGGGAAAATTACTTATTCTTGCGGTTTTGAGTATGGATTATGTTTAGAGCAGTCTGTTTAGCTATTCTTGCGGTTTGTTGTGTCTTCTCTTTTATTCCTCTAACAAGGCTCTTCTTTCCTAGTGCTTTCGGTCCCTTGTTGTCTTTCGTTTTGCTCATTGCTGTTTTGATCTATTCTGCATTTGACATCAAAAGTTTGTACGAGAAAAAGAAATATGACGTAGCTAAGAAGTCCCTTGTTCTTATGGTTGTTTCAGTCGTATTTTCGTTTATTGCATTATCTGTCATTTGGTACTATTTCCGCTTCTACATTTTGCCTCCAATTATAGCTTAATTTTAACGTAGCAAGTCATTTCGAAAAATAGTTTTGGAGAGTAAGATTTAACCAAAAACCCTTAGTCAACAAATCTTGACTTAGCTTTGTCAAGGTTTCTGGACAAGAAGCCTTTAATTCTGT
>JAXDAO010000067.1:0-3501 GCA_034679745.1 Bathyarchaeia archaeon | reverse complement strand
GCTTGCAGTAAAGTTGGGTCAGTAATCGTGGTTTTTCCGTTGAGTTTAATTGTTATTTCTATGCCGAAAACTTCTGAAAATTTCTGTTCAGTGCTGTAGCCAGCCCAGACGTCGGGATGGTTTTTCCAGAATCCTGGAGTTAAGCCTTCAAAGTCATAACAGACTGGTATTGCGATGGCGGCTGCAATCATTACAGCGCTAGTTCCGCGACCGTTTAGGGGTTCCGTGTTTAGTGGGTTTTCCCATGATACTATGGATTCTACTTGGCTACATAGCCATGTTTCTCCGGCGTTAACTGCTACTTTGTCGGTGTATGTATCCCATGCGTTCCCATCATTACCTGCCAACGGGTACAATCCACCTGCGGCTGAGGGCGATGTAATTATGTTTGTGGGTGGTAAACCGCTTCCGGTGTCTATCCAGACTTCGTTGGGTCGGTTGCTGTGTTCTGTTCCGGCAACTATTAAGAGCAGGTCGGCTTCACGAGTATAGGCTATTGGATCAAAATTGAAAAATGCGGTATCGCTGTTTGGTCCAAGAGGAGTTGTCCATCCGAACCAGAATCCGTCTGATCCATCCATCAACATTATTCTCGTCATTGGAATAGCGAGGTCTTCGTATACAACCACTAAGCCTGCACCGTAATTCTTTGCTCCGGTCGCGATCGGTATTGTTAAGTCAGAGACTGTGTATGTGTTGTCTCCTGGACTAATTAAATTCGTTACGTCTTCAATGTAGACGTAAGTGTAGAGATTTTCGTACCAAGGTTCTGGACCGTATTGTTCATCGGCTGTTAGAGTGTTGCCTTCAAAAGTGATTGTGTCGTCTCCAGCTCCGATGTCATCGACATCGATAAGTGCCCAATAGAGGTAGGCAGCAACGACGCTACCAGGGACATTTAGTGTTATATCTCCACCTGTCAAGCCGTTTAGTCCTATGCCAGCCGAGACGATTCCATAGTGACCTGTTTGATCAAATCTAGCGGATAATGGTACATCTGCAGTTACGAATGGAATTGCTGCGCTAACGATTAAAGTAACGACTAGTATCAATGAGAATATTTTCTTTTTCATTCTTACCTTCTCCAATAACCAGGGTTTTCTGGCGATATTTAATCGTTATTCCCGTTGATGTAACATGCCTTTAGATTTGAATTTCTTTCATAGAAAGCATGTTTGAATTTAATTGCTGATTTCTTGATTGTTTATCATCACCTTTAAAACTTAGGGCTGGCGGAAATTCAATTTTTGCAGGTGCTCTAAGCATTAATCAGGTTTCGTGTTTTTATAGTTGAAGTATGCAAAGCAGCGTCTTCCGATTTACGATATATTAGCTGATGGAAATATCGCTTTTAAACAAAAGCCACCTTGTTCTCTCAAGGAGAAGGACAGATGATAAGCAAGCAGTCAACCAGCACCGAAGAGAGCGAGTTTGGAAAGAAATGTCGCTTGGCTCTTGAACAAAGATGGGGAATGAACATCCCCGCACCCAGAATTATTCCAAGAAGGGAGGGTTAATTGTATGTGTGAATCAATAAAAATTGCTATAGGACTAATCGGAATCGGCGCAGTATTCACTGTCATTGGCTACTTTGGCTACCTCTTCTTTATTCAATAAGCACAAAAATTAAATAAAAGAAAACGGTCAGAAGACCCAAGCCCAGTTCTTTATTGGCATTGCATATCGACATTTTTGCTTGCTTGTTTAAACCTATTCTTTGATTTTGAGTTATAGTTTTGTCTTTGGTTTAGCTGGCTGGTTTGTAGTCGCTGGCATTATCGAGCGCATTTTCAGGCAACCGACTATTCTAATGCTTACAGTTAAGCGGTAAGTGTGCCTCCAAGAAGTAACTGACCTCAAGGTTGGCTTAACACCTAAATAGCCAAAATGGGAGTCTTTCTTTTTTTATCGTGTTTTTCTTTGTTAGAAACCTAAAATTTTATCCCTAAGCCGCTAAACAGTATATGGTGAGGAGTTAACTTCATGATCAGTGAAATGGAGAGATTCTTTAGGTCGCTATTGTATAGGCGCAAGTTTGCTAAAATCGGCAAAAACTGCAAGTTTTATGGTAAAAGCAAAATCATTGGAAAAGGCAAGATTATTCTTGGCGATAACGTAACGGTAATCAAGGCAACTTTGTCTGCTGGGCAGGGTGGAAAAATTGTGGTGGGTAACAATTGTTATCTCTCCAGCTGTACTTTGGCGGCGTTGGGCGCCATTGAAGTGGGTGATGAAGCCTTAATTTCTGGTCAAGCAAACATAATAGATACGGATTGGCATGGGTCGCGGAGATCTGAGAGGGGTAAAATTGAGCCGGTTGTGGTAGGTAAGCACGTTTGGGTTTGTGCTGGGGCCACTTTGCTCAAGGGGGTGTCTGTGGGTGATAATGCGATAGTGGGGTTTGGCTCGGTTGTTACCCATGATGTAGCTGCGAATACTATTGTTGCTGGGAATCCTGCTAAGAAGATTGGAGACACTGATGGATATGGGTTGTTCGCCACGTAGTATAAGATACTTTTTCAGTGATTGGTGTTGCAGTAGGTTCTGGTACGATCTTCACTTTAATTCATTATAACTTACCGTTACCAGCCAAGTTGACCTATGCTTGTAGTGAAAAGAGTAATATGTGATTCTCCATACAAGAAAGTATTATGGATCCAATAATCGTTCTCGGACTCTTCGGGGCAGCGCTAACCACCCTCTCCCTATTTCCTCAACTCATAAAAGTCATAAAAACCCGCTCAACCAAAGACATATCCACAGGCATGATGATCCTGCTTAGCACCGCGTTTGCGGTGTGGTTAATCTATGGCATCCTTACTGGGGATATTCCGCTGATAGTTGCCAACATTTTTTCGGTTTTGCAGGGTCTGGTGATTTTAGTCTTTAAACTAATTTACAAGTAGTTGGGGTTATGGAGTCGTTACCCCCGTTTCATTGGGGATAGTAATGGCAGAAACTGAGTGTGTCAGAGACTAAAGAAAACAAAATTTAATACATCAATTGCCATTATTTAACGTGAGTTTTTATTTAGAAACAATCTTTTTATTTTTCAACATAATCGTTTAATTATCAGAGAGGAAAGGGGTTAAGTGGTTGCTTCATAGACTTTGTAGCCGTTGCGTTCTACCAAGTTCTTATCCAGACTTAACTTTCGATGAGCAGGGTGTGTGTTCAGAATGTAGATCCTACGATCATTCTATAAAACTCTGGAAGTCAAACCTGCCTAACCAAGAGAAGATATTAAGGAAAATCTGTAACCAGGCAAAAAAGAAACATAAAGAATTTGACGCTACGATTCCCTTTTCTGGAGGTAAAGACAGCACATTTGTTCTCTATACTGCAAAAAAGGAGTTAGACCTCAACTGTTTAGCTGTTACATTCGATAATGGTTATCTATCTGAGTATGCAAAAAGAAATATTGATAAAACCTGTAGGAAACTTGGAGTTGAGCATGTTTTTTATCGTTTTAATCCAGAGCTTCTTAATCGTCTTTATGCT
>JAXDAO010000066.1:0-4502 GCA_034679745.1 Bathyarchaeia archaeon | reverse complement strand
GGACATCCTCAAAAGACCATCTTTGGGGGGGAGTAAAAAAAGTTACTCGGTTGCCAGTCTTTTCCCCATCTCGAATGCAGCTTTGCAATCCCTGGGGAACTGTTCGATGTGGCGTTTCTTGACAGCTTCTACATCAAAAAAGGTTGCGGCGTATTTTGAGTAATCCTCAAACTGCTGAGTTTGGCATGCCGTTACATACTCAGACTCACCGATAACGTAGTTCATCATGCTGATCAGCCCGGCGAAAAAATCTTTGTACAACTCACAGGGCGCATTCATAGTAAATACCCAGCCAACTTTGTGGGGTTTTGGATAAGTGGGGATACGCTCTTTGTTATATGTCATACCGGGAAAGAGAAATCGCTCGATAAATGAGCGTGTCTGACCGGTCACATCGCCAAAGTAAATCGGCGAGCCGATCAAGATAAGATCAGCAGCGATAGCTTTCTCCAACACTGGAGTTAAGTCATCTCTCATGGCGCAGCGTGCGAACTTGCGTTCATCAAGAAGCTTGCAAGAGTGGCACCCAATACATCCCTTAAAGTTAAGGTCATATAGGTAAACAATTTTCCCGGTAGCGCCAGCTACACTCAGCGCTCCGTCAAACGCGCTCTTTAACATGGTGGCGGTATTGCGCTTTTTGTTAGCGGCTCCGCAGATTGCTAGTACTTTCATTGACCTATTTTCTTCCTTTCATTTTCATCCTTAGCGGCGTATTAACATAAACCTTTTTCCTTCCTAGCGCACGTTTACTGCAAAATCTAATTTATGGCTTTCAACTGTAGTCTCGTTGTACAGATATACAACGCTTAGTTAAAGTTCACACCGTTTAAATACAAAAACAACAAAAAGCACGGTATGAAGAACTTTGAAGCTGAAGACGCTATTTTCAATGAACTCCCTGAGTGCGGCTACTCCAGAGAAGCATGTAAAGCCATCTTCGAATGGTACCACAGATAACCAACATCATTATTACAAATACGCACAATTAATATTTTACATAATTTACTGAATTTATCTGACAATCATGTCGAGGTCTAAACAGCAACAAACAAAAATTAGCGGTTCTAAAACTTTAGTTGAATGGGCAAGACTGTATTTTCAAGAAAACAAACAAGTCCTAAAATTACTTAACATAAGTAGCTCGGATGATCTTAAAAGGCGTGTATTAGAAGTAGTTGAACAAAATCAGAATTTAAATATCAAACAATAGACTTAGATAGTCTTTCTTTACAAAGTCTGAAAGCACGGTTGATGTTTCTTTTTTTATCCGCTAAATTATCGGCATTAAAATTTATATTCATAAACACAGTTATACCAAGTTAGCGCTTAAAATGGTTTGAATTTGCAGCTGTAAAAAAGAGTCGTGCGTCGATCCTAAAAACAACTGCAACTCAAACCAAACAAAAAACCTCACGACACAATATAAAAATAGTGTAATATGCTATATGCAAACATAAGACGTTTAATATAGCAAGATTTTACCTGCATTTAACATAAATTCTCCTGAAGAACGGTTGAGGGATTGCTGAAAATGCCAGGGCCTCCATAGGCATGACGGAGTAGTCCGCCATGCCCTATGGGGAGAGGCTTTCAATACGGGTTTTATGTTTTGTATTAACATTCAATATATAATACTGTTATTGCGGAAGCGGAAATATGACTTTGACCACCATATTATGAGATCAATTAATTCACACAAACCCCATTTAACATCGCAATTGAGCCACGTTCAAGTTGTTTCATAATTCTTTAAATGAAAAACTAAACGAGACAGGAACAGCAACATCCCCAAGAGACTTCTTTTAGCCTTAAAGTTTAGTTTTAAGTTTCGAGGATGCACCCAGTCGAGCATTTGAGTTCGGAAATCTAAGTTGAAGGGTACAGTACTCTGCCTGGTTGAGTGTGACTCTGAAGTTGTGATGGCATTTTCTGCAATAGTACACTTTTACAGTTAAACAGTGATTTTTAATCACATTTGAGGGTTTGCTTACTTCTTTACCGCAACTGGGGCAATGAGCCAAGGTTTATCATTCTTTTGTTTGGCGCAATACAATATTTGACTTATGAATTCACGATATATAGCGGCGCTCAATTATGAATTAAGTTGCAGTACAATATTTTTCGCTGTTTCTTCTTGACCAATAGGAATAGGCACTCTAATAGTGTAGGTTTGTGGACCAGGAACAGTAAATGCAGTGTACCTAAACTTCAGAATCGACCATGCTTTCTCATTCTTTATTTCAACTTTTAATAATCTAGCACTAAATAACCGCCAAGTGTAGAGGCGCTGATTCATATAGACACCGCTTCGGGCAATGTAGGCCTCTTTGACGCCTCCAATGTTTTGTCTTCTATTATACCACGCTGAAAAACGCCATGTGAAACCCACCAAACCAATTAAACCCAACATTACAAGGAAAACAACAAAACCTGCTTCGTTATCCAAAAACCAAAACAAAAACCCAAAAAACAAAGCAAAAAAAGAAACAATTAAAAACAGACCTTTCTTTTCACTTATTTCCTCAGTATACTCTTTTTGTGTATATTCTTGCCACATTTGATCGTCAAAGGTCCAGTGAGCCAACAATCCGTCTCCACGCAAAATTCCATCTAAGATTTTTGCTTGTTGATAATAAAATCCAACTACAACCAACCCCATTATTGCTACAAATAATCCCGCAAAAGAAATTGCGTATCCACCATCAAAACCGTCTACTCCGACAAGCCCAGGGGCAAAAATCATCAATAAGCCAAGAGCTGTGAGTAAGAATCCAAATATCACAGTTTTCATTAATGGGTTATTTGCCAATATTGGTCCCCGCTGCTATGTTTCTGTTTTGGTAAATACATTTAAAACGAGTTAGCTCTAAATAAAATTAGGGGAAAAACAGTTATGTCTGAGACAGAAATGATTCTCAAAAGTGAATCAGGCGTTAAAGCCTATGAAGGCGAGCATCCGCCGTCTTTTGGATTGAAAGCTGGAGCATTTGCGGATGTAGGGACAATCATTCTGACTAATCAAAGATTTGTATACATAAACAAGGGCGAATCAGCCAGAGCAGCAATGTACGCTTTAGGCGGCGCCCTTGCTGCTAGGGCATCTGAGAAAAGAATTTCAAAAGCAGAGTTAGATGATGTTGTAAACTACTCTGGAAGCTACTCTATTCCAATCAAAAACATAACGCATGTTGAAACAGCACGACACTTCGGTTCATCTTACCTTAGAATCGACAACAACTGTTCTAACATAAAACCCGCGCATTCTTTCATACTCGGAAGCGGCCTCTCAAAAAACGAGGATTGGGTAGCCGCAATTAATTCAGCCATCACAAATCTACGCTCACCACAACCCCAAAATACTTCGACTCCAACGCTCAATCCTTTGCCTACACATGATGTGCCGCCACCGCAGCCAACTTTTTCAAATTCAACAATTACATCTCCGCCAGCTAAGCCAATTCAACCAAAAAACGCTTCTACCATAGATTGCCCTTCATGCGGTACGGCTATTAATTCTTCGGCAAAATTCTGCAGTTCTTGTGGGGTTTCTATTGAGGCTACCAAAGCGGTGAATGCATCTAAACCTAAACCAAGGTTCTGCGAAAATTGTGGAGCTCAAATTAATTCTTCTGCCCGTTTTTGCGAGTCCTGCGGCTCAAAAGTAAATTAGCGGCTTTAGCATCACAAATTTTCCCTTTTTTAAAAAACAAAAAACGTAATCCACTCAATTTGAGATTTAGGTAACCATGGGTATCGGTTTCAATAGCCGAGTTTGCTGGGGCTTCTGGTCATTACTCTTTAGGAGAAAGAAAATGAAAATATCAATCGATTTCTAAAAAATACTATAGATACGTGTCCCCTACTCATCGAACGCTAAAAATACACCAATGTTCGTTCGGCTTACCTTATTTTCTTGCTTAGACACGCTAGAATTTCCTGCGTCAAATAAACCTCAGACAACATCTGCCCAGTGATTTTTTTGTGCTCAACCAAATGATTACTAATAGCTAACGCCATCTGGTTTAAGTCTGGAACAATCAGGATCTCCTGTCCGCAGGAGCATCTGTAAATCGGCATCTTTGGCTTCCTGCCCCGCGGCGGCGAGCAATGTGGATCCTCAGGTGATGTTGTATTTTCTGAACACATAAATTTCTAACCTTTTTTAGTTAACAAAAAACGAAGCTACTAAGAACCTCTGTTTTTTTGATTTAACACTTTCTCCCTTACTATAAAAATAGAAGCCGTGCATTATATCCAAATATGGAATTTATCTGATGCTTTTCTATTCGTATTTTGTCTTAAGTCTCATTAAGCTTCTTTAACGCATAACCCGCACATTTAGGCATGGCTTACTTGATCTTGAAGGCTTTCCTCGCCTAACACATCTCTTTCTTGCTCCAAAACAAACAAACCTTCGTCTGCAACAGAACTCCGAAGCATTTGATTAATCGATTCAATTTTTCACTAATTTTAACACCTTGACTTTCACCGCTCCCTCT
>JAXDAO010000065.1:0-3642 GCA_034679745.1 Bathyarchaeia archaeon | reverse complement strand
ACAGTAAACAATAGGTTTATTCCAAAATACATCAAAAACGCTAGAATCAAATATTCGATCTTGATTGTTAGCAGCGCTTCATATAATGAATTAACGCCTACATACCAAAGCAGTACAGCAAAGATTGCAACCATGACAATTATTTGCAGGCCATATTTCAGATACCGTTTGGCAGAACTTTTCGGCTTTGATTGATGTGGCGTTGTGGAATCTGACATGATGCTTAGGAATCGTCTTTGAGAGTTAAATGGCTTACGGAAGAGCCACTATGGTCGTACGCATTCTGCTTTTGGTCTATAGGGGCGTTTTGTTGTTCTTTTGCGATGATGGTATTCGCATTCGATGACTCGCATTAGCATCCATCCTTTATCATTATATATGCAGCCACATGGGAGCTTAACTTCTTTTGGAGTTTTAGCAGTGTCATTGTTCTTTTTTGATTCGGACATTGGTGTTGCCTACTACACTGTTGATGATTTATGGTATTAATTTAACCGTATAAAGTTTAGAATAAATAAAGAACGATAGAGCGTTTGGTTGCGGGTTCAAATGTTACAAAGGACAAACGTAGAGTCACTAAAATAGACCTTTTTGCTAAATTTTTTCAAAGATGTACGATTTGTAGCCTTTAAATCCCACTTTCGAGTAAACCCTATTTGCAGGGGCGTTGTCATCCATAACGTAAATTATAGTCGTATCAGCGACTGCAAGACATTTTTCTACTAGTGCAGAGATTATCGAGGTGGCGTAACCCTTGTTTTCATGTTCTGGGCTTGTCGCTATCCAAGTAATATGGTTTACGTCTGGAGTTAGAGTGGCGTAACCAAAGGAGATAAGTTTGTCTTCATTTTTTATTCCGAGCCAAATAGTCTCTGGAGAACTTGATATCAAATTTCTAATGTTATTTGATGTTATTTCGCCCCACATTTCAGGGTAGCACTCGTTCATGAGTAATGCAATCTGGAGGGCATCGTCTATTGTCAGCTTTTGTGGAATCACTTTAATGCTTAAGTTTTCTTTACCCTTTGTCAGCTTCAGCAAGTTAATCCTTGCTTTCAGCTTATAACTAGGGTATTTTTCGACAAGAGCGCTCTCGCAACTTAGGGGAACTTGGACGTCGCCTCTTTCCAGTTTCAAGTTATCGAGCATAAAACGAACTACTCTGCATTCTCCACGTAAATGAACGATATTTCCTTCATAAATCAACATTAATCCGACAATTTTCTCCGCTTCTAATGCCAAAAAGATCTGGCTACGATCCCTCACCAGAAGCCAATCATAAATGAAAAAGTAATAGTCACAGTAATCTTTCTTAACACTGTCCCAGAAACGGCTTTCTAACTCCGACGTAAGCAATTTTAACTGCAAAGTGACCAACCATAAAGAAGTGTTGATTAACAAAAAAAAGTTTTAGGCATCCATAATTTAGTAGCGCACAATTACAAAACTCTTAATTCCTAATAGTATTCTTCGAGAATCATAAAAACCATCGAGGAAAAAATAGGTGAACTCAAAGAAGAATTACGATTGGAACGCTAGCGATTATGCCAAGAATTCCCAAAATCAGTTCCAATGGGCAAAAGAACTCATCCCAAAACTAAAACTCAAAGGAAACGAGAGTCTTCTTGATATCGGTTGCGGCGATGGAAAAACAACCGCTGAAATTTCAAAATGCCTCCCAAACGGTAAAGTCATAGGGATCGACAGCTCCAGCCAAATGATAAAATTGGCAAAAAACACTTTCCAAAACGAACAATACCCTAATCTCACTTTTCATTTGATGAATGCTCGAAGCCTCTCTTTTGAGGAAGAATTCGACTTGGTTTTCTCAAATGCAGCTCTACACTGGATAACTGATCAAAAAGCAGTTCTGCAAGGTGTACAAACTAGTCTAAAACCGCATGGTAGAATACTCTTCCAGATGGCGGGTAAAGGTAACGCGCAGGCAGTACTAAAGATATTTGATGAATTATTGGTTTTACCAAAGTGGCACGAATATTTCGATGGGTTCACGTTTCCTTATGCCTTTCTAGGTCCACAGGAGTACAGACAGTTGTTAATAGATGTTGATTTGAAACCAGTCAGCATAGATCTTTTACCTAGAGATATGAAGTTTTCAAGTGCCGAAGGTATGGCGGGTTGGATTCGAACTACTTGGCTGCCTTTTACTGAACGGATACCTGTTAAAATGAGGGATGACTTTGTTAGAGAGATTATTAGTCGGTACCTTGTGAATCATCCTGCGGATGATGAGGGCGTTATTCATTTAGATATGATAAGGCTTGAAGTAGAAGCGCAAAAGGCATGAGCGAGAGTTTAAAAGAAGAACGCACCATCTTAATGCTATCTTAGGAGCACAATAACATGCCCGCTTTCCAAACTGTCCGCGGAATGCGCGACCTCATCGGCGAAGAATCCCAAGCTTTCACTTACATTATAGCCCAAGCAAGAGAAGCTGCTAATCTTTACGGATTTAAGGAAGTCATAACGCCTCATGTTGAACCACTGGAGTTGCTAAGTGCAAAATCAGGCGAAGAAATCCGCCAGCGCATGTTCATATTCAAAGATTTGGGTGAGCGCCAAGTGGCGCTACGCCCAGAATTCACTGCTTCAATCGCACGCTTAGTCACTACCGCCCTTAGGAACGAACCTAAACCACTCCGGCTGTTTTCAGTAGGCACGGTTTACCGTTATGATGAACCTCAGCGAGGCAGATATAGGGAGTTTTGGCAGTCGAACTATGAAATAATGGGCTCAGCTAGACCTGAAGCAGATGCAGAAATTATTTTATTAACAAATAATTTAGTGTCTGCATTAGGGCTACAAGGATATGCCTTTAAAATAGGTCATATAGGCGTAATACGCGGTCTCCTAAGCCAAGATGGTATAGACGAAAAAACCCAAAATGCAGTTCTGCAACTTATGGATAAAAAAGAACACGATGCAGCACTCAAGCTCATAGACTCCGAGAAATGCCGTGATATGCTTAAAGGATTAATTGAGATAAAATGTAAAGACTGGAAAGAAACCTTAGAGCAAATCAAAACCTATGTTGCTGGCTATGAGAAAGCTAAAGCTGCCGCTGAAAACCTCTCAGATGTGCTAATGTTAATCGCAGAAAGCTCAAACATAACAATGACACTTGAGCCAGCGTTCGCTCGGGGCTTAGAATACTATACAGGAATGATTTTTGAAGTATACATTCCGCAGCTGGATATTGCTTTAGGCGGAGGCGGACGATACGATAGACTGATTGAAGGTTTCGGTGGTGAAGCCACACCCGCTGTCGGTTGTGCCCACGGAATCGACAGGGTTGCAATCGCTTTACAGACACAAAAAACTTCCCTAATGTCTAAAGGTGCCAAGAAAGTCGCGGTTATACCCATAACTGAAGCGTTAAAATCTGAGGCACTAAAAATTGCTCAAAACCTCCGTTCTGCAGGAATAACTGTTGAGTTTGAAATCATGGGCAGAAAGATGGCTAAAGCTCTCGAAGATGCAGATAAACGCAAAGTCGATTACGCTGTTATTATCGGTGAGCGAGAACTTAAAGAGACAGCTTTTATGCTCAAAGACTTAGCAAACCGCCAACAAATCATCGTTACCTTGGCACATCTGGTTGAAAAAATCAAAAGTTAAAAA
>JAXDAO010000064.1:0-2846 GCA_034679745.1 Bathyarchaeia archaeon | reverse complement strand
CTTTATCGGTGATGGCTGAACCGCCGAGTTTTAATATGATTGGTCGTGCGTCGTTCATCGCAAATCTTAACCTTTGTATTATGTATGTTTATGTTCTGCTAATTTAACGTTGCAGTCGCCTGCTCCCCACGTCGTGTACGCTAACACAGTCGCGGTTTTTAATTGTGAATACGTAACATTTCGTCTGCACAATTTTTAGCACTTCAAAAAAGTGTATGTTGGATTCCCTAATCAGAAAATGAAGGTTGTTGTGGTGTAGATACAATCACAATTCTCTATATTCTATGAATGTTTAATTGCTTAGCTTAGTGGTTAGAAGCTTTGGATGCGATAAAGTTAAGCTCTGTAATAGTTGGGTTATTAGGGCTTATTTCGATACTTTGCTTCATCGGTACCTTCGATGCAACCATGAATCTTCCAGAAAATATCGCCTTCTTAGGTTTAGGAGTCGCTGGAACTTTAATTAGCGGGAAAGTGTATTCCACAAGACATTAGAAAATGAGGCAAAGTGCAAATAGAAAAAGTAAAAGTTAGAGCTATGCTATTACGACTTGGTCGTTTTCTATGGTTATTTTGTCGCCTGTTTTAATCTTTGAAACGTCGATTTTGTCTATGAATGGGATTTCGCTGATAATGGCGCCTACTGCGACGATGGTTTCGGTTTCTTTGTTTATCATTGCTGCTGGGGCGACACTGTTCTTTTTTAAGCGATAGAGTGTGTAGCTGCCCACGGTTGAGCCTTTGCCCTGTGGGAAAACGAGCACTTTGCCCTTGATGCTAACGCCGTTTAACTCGTGACCTTTTTCGATGACGACACCCGTGTTTGGGTCAACGCCGCCGTAAAACGAAATCGGCATCGAAGTAACCAACGCTTCGCCTTCGGCTTTGCCTTTGTAGATTATTCTGCCTTTTAGTTGTTCCATTTTCCAGTCACCGCCGCTTCAACACATTCTTTCATACTGCCCATCTTGGTTTTCATGAGGTTCTGTCGTGAATAGAAGCAGCCCTTTGCCGACGTAGTCGCCAGCGCTTTAAACCTGCCCTTAAGTGGAGCTACCGCCATGCAGGTGTCGCATGCGAATTTGCCGCCTGCCGCTTCGATCGTGGCTGTGTAGCCGCGTTTGTCTGCAAGTTGTTTTGCTGTTCGCGAGGCTGCAACCCAGAGTTCTGTGCCTTCTTTGACTTTTTTGCCTTTGATTAGATCAGCGATTTCTTGAATCTCTTTAATTGAGCAGTGGGGGCAGCCGACGCAGACGAAGTCTATGTCATCTACGTTGTCGTTGATGTTGTCGTATGCGTTTTGGATATCTGCTTGTTCTATAGTTATTGTCTCTTTGGGTTGTTTTTGTTCTTCGGCTCCTGGTGTTACGCCTTTGATGTAAAAGAGCGGTTTAGAGCCGTATGTTACGACTGACGCGCAGAAGCTTTTGAGTTGATCAAGTTCCGCTGCTTTGATTCCTGTTATGTAGGGGATTTTGTTTTCGGCTTTTTTGCCGATGGCATATCCAAGTGCGCCCCAGTCGGACAGTTTCGATAATGGGGTGTTAACTTGGACATGAACGTCTGGTACTCTGTTCTCTTCTAAGTGTAATCCGTAGCAGGGGGTTTTTCCCACAAACGCCGCTGCTAGTGCTGATGGTCCGCCTTCACGGTTCGTTCGCGCACCTAAAACCGAGTTCGCGAAAGTTACTGCGCTGCTTTCTGACCATGCGATGTGTTCGCCGTATAGGGGTAGGTTGCCGATTAGGTAGGGTGTGCAGGTGCAGCTTATTAGTATGCCCATGCGTGTAAAGGCGTCGATTACGAGGTTTTGTTTTTCTGCGAATTCCGGGGTGATGCCTAGTTGTTGCCAATTCTCGAGGTCCATGCCTGCTGGGTTGAGTGTGGTTAGGACTTTTACTTTGCCGTCTTTTGCTAGTGAGTCAAGAAATTCGAGTCCAGCATCGCCTAGGTTGTGGTAGGATACGCCTGCGACTTGGACGCTGCCTACATCGATTAGGCTTTTGGCACCGAATATCTCGCCGAGTGCGACGAGGATTTCCATGCTTTTGCGGACAGCGTAGCCTTCCGCGCCGTCGAGCATTGCTTGTTCTTGCTTGGTTAACTCCATAGTTATCCCAGGTACTTGTTTAGGTCAACTTTTATGTAATCTACTTTGGTAAAGCCTTTTCCTGTTGTTACCAGAGGTGCTGTTGCGTCTAAGCCTGCTTTGGCTGTTGTTGCTTTCTTGCCTTCGCTTAAGTCGCCTGAGGGGTCAAGTGATGAGCCCGGTTGGTTCGAGAGTATTACGCTGTTTTTGTCTGCTTGGAAGCGTGTTGCTATCGCCCATTCTACGTCGTGTGGGTCGTAGATGTTTATGTCTTCGTCGACTATGACGCAGTGTTTGAGTGAGCCGTGTCCTTTGAAGGTGGCTGCTATGGCTTTTTTGCCGTCGTCAGCATCCTTCTTTTTAATCTGCACAACTGCGTGTAGCCAACTGCATCCGCCTGGTGTGATGTAGACGTCTTTGCAGTCGCAGACTTTGCTCACTTCCTTGAAGATTGTAGGTTCTTTTGGCATGCCCATCAAGAATTTGTGCTCGTTTTTGCCAGCTAAGATTGTTTGGTAAATTGGGTTTTGGCGGTGTGTTATGCATTTTATTTCTATAACGGGTTGTTGACGTTGGCGGTCAACTATGCCTGTTAAGTCAAGGAAGGGTCCTTCGGTTACTTTTTCTTTTGTTATTCTACCTTCTAAGACGATTTCAGCGTCGGCTGGAACTTCGAGGTCGACAGTTTTGCATTTCACCAAATCAGTCTTTTCTAGCGCGTTTGCCATGCCTAATTCGTCGGTCCCCATCGGCAAGG
>JAXDAO010000063.1:0-2541 GCA_034679745.1 Bathyarchaeia archaeon | reverse complement strand
CATACAGGATATATGGAACTAATTGAGCCCAATTATGTGTAAATACATAAACTATGAATTTGCGAATGTTCTCATAAATTGCCCGACCTGACTCTATAGCTCTTACAATTGATGCGAAACTGTCATTTAATAAAACAATGTCGGCGGCTTCACGTGCAACATCAGTTCCAGAGGCACCCATGGCTACGCCAATATTTGCTTCCTTAAGTGAAGGTGCATCGTTTGCGCCGTCACCCGTAACAGCAACAATTTCGCCACTCTGTTTTAACACTTTGACTATGCGTAATTTCTGCTCTGGTGAAACACGAGCAAAAATCACATTGCCTTTCTTAACCTCGTCTACAATGGCTTTGTCGCCGAGTTCATCGAGGTCAACTCCCCGAATAACTTGACAGAACTGCTTTTCAACTATGCCGACTTCTTGGGCTATCACTTGCGCGGTGGGGCCATAGTCGCCTGTGATTATGACAGTTTTGATTCCTGCTTGCTGAGCTTTTAGGACTGCGTCTTTGACTTCGGTTCTCGGGGGGTCCCGCATCGCCGCTAGACCCACGAAAACGAGTTCTTTCTCGAGGTCATCACTCTTTGTGTACTCAGCTTTAGGTATTCTCCTATAAGCCATGGCTATGACTCGTAGACCTTCGTTTGCGAACTCGTGGATTCTGGCTTCTACCCAATCAAGCGTTTCCTGTGTTAGGGGTTCTTCTTTTCCTTCTACATAAATACGGTTGCAGAGATCAAGGATGTTTCTGGGTGCACCTTTAGTGTAGACGTAGATTTCGTCTTTGGATTCGTGCACGGTACTCATGCGCTTACGTTGAAAGCTAAAAGGTAAGATGTCGATTGTAGGTTTTTCGTTAACAATTTCCTCTATTACTTGACCATACTTAAGTGCCGCTACAAGCAATGCGCCATCGGTGGGATCACCTATGACGCTCCAAGTTCGGCTTCGATCAGACGGGGGTTCAACTTTAGCACCGTTACATAGAGCTGCGATTTCAAGCAGTTTGTTAAGCGATTTGGTTTCTTCAAGTTTGAGAGGTTCATTGTCCATTGTGAAGTCGCCTACAGGCATGTATCCTACGCCTGAGACTTCGATTATTCGATCTTTAACCCAGAGCTTGTTAACGGTCATTTCGCCCTTGGTGATTGTGCCTGTTTTGTCAGTACAGATAACTGTGACGCTGCCTAGTGTTTGAACTGCTGAGAGGCGTTTGACCAACACGTTCTGTTTGACCATCTTTAGTACGTTGATGGCTAAGGCGCTGGAAACAGTAACCTGTAATCCTTCTGGTACACAACATACCATTACGCCTATCATGAAGAAGATGCTATTCGTTAATGGAACACCCAGTAAAAGGTGGCTTACTAAAAAGAAAACTACGCCAACTATTATGGCAATGAAGAAATCGTACTTTGCCATTAAGCCAATTTCTTTTTGAAGCGGACTGTCTTCTTCGCGGATTGTTTGGGTTAAACTAGCGATCCTGCCAAACTGTGTACCCATACCGCTCGCGTAAACAACGGCGCTCCCCTGTCCTTTCGCGACGCTAGTACTCATAAAGACAAGGTTGGGTGAATAGAGGTAGGCTTTTTCAACAGTTTGAACCGTTTCGGCTTGACGAGGTTGTGGCTCAGATTCACCAGTCAAGGGGACATTATTGGTCCATAAATCAAAAGTTTCAATCAACCGTGCATCAGCAGGTACGCGGTCCCCCTCTTCTAAGAAGATAACATCGCCGGGGACGATTTCCCTGACCGAGATTTTGTTTAGTTTACCGTCGCGCATGACCTTGGCGTACTCTGGCATCCAGCTTTTGAGGGTCTCCATGGCTTTTTCAGCGCGGGCTTCCTGAAAGATGCTGACAAAGATGTTGACAAAAACCACGCCTAAAATTATGATAGCGAGTTCAAGACTACCACTTATGAAGGACAGAAAGGACGCTACAAGCAACAAAATTCCAAATAGGTCTTTTAGGTTTTTAATGAACTTATGTATGAGGGGAAGCTGTCTTCGTTCTGTGAGTTTGTTGTACCCGTATTTTTTGAGACGAAGTTTGGCCTCCTCAGTCGTTAAACCTTCACGAGTTGTTTTAAGATCGTCGAAAACCTCTTCGATTGGCTTTGAAGTTGCTTTTTCCAATCTTATTCCGCCAAAACTTCAAAGAAATTGTAAATTTGAACTGAGAAGGTTTGAAAGCCCATTTATATCCTCAGCGTCATGGTCTCGATAAGGGTTATTTTTTGATTATTGGTAGATATGTTACATTTAAACTAATCGGAGAGAAATCATTCTTAAGGTTTAGAGTTAGCTGCTTGGTTGTTGTATTATCTGAAAGGTATTTTGATTGCATCAAGTTTTCCTCTTTTAATCTATGTTTCCTCCTCTAATGAAAAATATAGTTTATTTATTTCTATTTGCGAATTAGGATTCGCTATTCTGCAAATTCCAGCCAACTGCTCCCTTGAGAAATTGACGATATTTTTCTAATAGAGAGGATAGTGGCCTGTTTAACGCCTCCTTTAGTTGCTTTAGGGAGT
>JAXDAO010000062.1:0-3152 GCA_034679745.1 Bathyarchaeia archaeon | reverse complement strand
AATCAAAACATTCTACCGGGCATAATTGGCATAATCGCTGCAATCGCAATCGGCTTCGCAGTCACTATACTAGTCCTAAAGAAAAAACCATAAAGTGAAAAAAATGAGAACAATTTCCCCTCCCTTTTTTAGTCTAAAAATGAGATCCAAATTAGGGCTGAGTGGGTTCTGGATAAAATTAACGATGGGTAGCTCTTCATCGTAATTTGCATTTCTTTTCTCCAAAAAGATTCCCAGAGCCCCAGCAAACCCATTTCAAAATTTAATTGTAAAGACATTTTTCCCTTTAACTAATATCACAATGCATAAAAGAAATTGCAGCAATAAACGCTATTGCCTCTTGCCAGAACACATATGACCGGCTTCTCCCCTTAATCTTATCTGCCCCAAATTATATATATCAAAAGAATAGATGTTGAAACTATAAAATTTTAAGGAAAAAAGGAAAATGGCGAAAAATAAAATTAGTATTTTGATTGCGATCTTCACAATGTTGTCTATGACTGCTTCATTTGTCTTAATACCGACAAGTAATGCACAATTTGGACCAACAGTCAACACAATGACATCATACGCCTTCGTCGGAGCTAGACCTAATCCCGTAGGCGTTGGAGACCCTGTACTAATTCACTTCGGAATTACAGCTGCAACTCAAAACGCAACGGAAATGTTTAAGGGTATAACTGTAACAGTAACCAAACCTGACAGTACCACCGAGACACTCGGGCCATTCACTACAGACTCAACGGGTGGATCTGGCACTCAATACACACCTACTATGGTCGGCAACTACATTCTACAAACACATTTTCCCGCCCAATGGTACAACTATACCGGAATGAGTATGTTTGGCCCCGTAATGTCCAACACATACTATTCAGCTGATGATAGCGACGAACTGACTCTCATAGTGCAAGAGGATTCAATACCAGCATATCCTGGTGTTCCACTTCCAGGAGAATACTGGACACGACCAATCGACGCACAGATTAGAGAATGGTATACCATCGCAGGTAACTGGCTATCTGCAGCTGGAGGACTCAGCGGCGACGATGTTCCCAATAGGTTTGTCCCATACAACGACGATGCACCAGACACTGCTCACATCCTATGGTCAAAACCACTGACGATGGGAGGACTAGTTGGAGGAGATGTAGGGATTGCTGATTCAATTAACCAAGGACCAGTCGGATTCGGAATAGGCGATGCATATGAGGGCGTATGGACAAGCAGAATAATTCTTGACGGAAAACTCTACTATGTAGCCAATGCCGCAGGTATGCTTGGCGCTTCCACCGAACCCGTGATTTACCATTGCGTAGATCTACATACAGGCGAAGAACTATGGGCAAAAACATTGCTAAACAACCAAACAATAGCTTTTGGACAAGAATTCTACTTCCAAGGATTCAACTACATGGGCGCGTTCGCATACCTATGGGTGACTACCGGTGGATTCAGCTTCTTTGGTCCGCCTGCCCCTGCAACATGGTATGCATTTAACGCCTACACTGGCAACTGGGCATTCACAATTCAAAACCCACCTTCGGGAACAACTATGCGAGATGCAAACGGTGGTATCCACGTTCTAGTGGTAGACCAAGCTAACGGATGGATGGCAGATTGGAACATGACTCAATTCTGTGAAAGCACAATAACTGGTGGCTACGACTTACAAGGTGGTAGCTGGGGAAACAAAGTCAACGGACAAATCTTTAATGCAGGACCAAACACACTCGGTTACAGCTGGAACGTAACGATACCCAAGAACCTAGCAGGTAGCGTCCAAGTAGCCTATTTGAACGACAGAGTTGTCGGATCAAACATCGGTGGAGGATTCGGCGCCGGCGCAGTACCTAGCACGGTAGCAATGTGGGCTCTAAGCTTAAAAGATGGACAAGAAGGACAGGTAATATTCAACAAGCAGTGGTCAGCACCTTCTCACTGGATTTCAGGCAACGAAACCATATCTTGGGCTACTTTCAGTAGAGAATCTGAAATGGGTATTCTGTGGTCAAAAGAGCTCAGACAACACTACGGTGTCAGCTTAGAAACAGGAGACCTATCATGGGGCCCATCTGAATCTCAGCACTACTTAGACATATACGAAGGCACTGTACTGACCTCCCATTTGGTTGCTTACGACAAACTATACGCCTGTGGAGTTGCTGGAATAGTATACTGCTATGATGTCAATACAGGTGACTTACTTTGGAACTATACTGTCAAGGATACATACACTGAGAGCATGTTTGCAAGTAACTGGTGGGTTGGAATAGTCTTCATCACTGATGGAAAACTCTACTTAGGTACTGGAGAGCACTCACCTAACCAGCCGCTGCCAAGAGGTGCACCGTTCTTATGCCTCAACGCGACAGACGGATCTCTTGTGTGGAGAGCTGATGGTTTATTCCGTCAAACTGGCTGGGGTGGATTAGCAATAATTGGCGACAGTATCATGGCTACGATGGATACTTATGACATGCAACTCTACGCAGTTGGCAAAGGACCTACCGCAATGACAATAGAAGCTCCACTTACTGGCTCACCGATGGGTACTTCAATTACCATTTGTGGTACAGTTATGGATAACTCGCCCGGTACAAAGAGTAGTGCTTTGATGCTTCGCTTCCCCAATGGAGTTCCAGCAGTTTCAGATGCAAGCCAAAGTGACTGGATGTTATATGTATACAAACAATTCGCTAAACCAACAACTGCAACAGGAGTCCCAATAACACTAAGCGTTATAGACAGCAACGGCAACTACCGAACGATAGGCACAACCACAAGTGACGCAGACGGATTCTTTAGCTACAACTGGCAACCAGATATTGAAGGCAAATACGCGGTCTATGCTTCTTTCGAAGGTAGCGGTGCTTACTATCCTTCACATGCAGTTACTGCATTCAATGTTGATCCTGCAGATGCTCCTGCGCCTACACAGCAGCCTATAACTGGCTTAGCGACCAGCAGCGAATTAATGACATACATAATAGGTGCAACAGTCGCGATTATCATTGCTATCGTAGTAGTCGGTTTGCTCATAATAAGAAAGCGTCCTTAAACCAAAAAATATTGAGATTCTCTCTCCCTTTTTTTGTTACTTTAAAACTTCAGCTAATAAGGCTGATATCCTGGTAACCAATTCGAAT
>JAXDAO010000061.1:0-2981 GCA_034679745.1 Bathyarchaeia archaeon | reverse complement strand
GTTGTTAAGGGTTTGCAGTCTAAATGTTCCCTATCGTCTTGCTCTTCTACTCCTCCCTGATCTAGGAAAAAGTGAGTGTTTGATTGCCAATGCTTGAATAGTCCCTCGCTGATTTTTTCCCAGAAATAGTTGACTAGTAAGCCATCCATGCTGTTTGTTTTCTCTTCAATCTTTAGCTTCTGCACTGCTTTGGCGGTTTCTGTGATTGTATCTTTAAGTGTGGGTTCGTAGCGTGAAAGCGCTAAAAGTGGCAGTAAACTGGCAATTAAGCGGTGATCAACCAGTTCATCAATCCAGGAATCTTTTTTGATCGCAATTTCCTGATGGTACTTCATGCGTAGATAAAGCAGCTTATTTTGAAACGACAAACCCTCTTTTAGCATTTCATCGGTTTCTATCACGGGCAGGTGTTTGTCGCTGGCTTCGCTGTAGAATGGCAAAGCTCGGCTTTCTGTAGCGTTATCGTCAAAGGGTTTTCTCTGCGTCAAAATTGTTAAGCCGAAGTTGGTGAAGGTGTCAGTGACTTTTGGGTTCTTAGGGTTCTGTCTGCTCAGCGGAGTACCTGTGGCGCGGCAGTTTAGGAAATGCACCAACTCACTTTTTTCTGTAGTATTAGCAAAGTCTGCTTCGTCAAGAACTAAAGTGCCCTGCCACAGGTCCAGCGGCCGATATAGGCTTGGGATTCTGTAAGTTGACATCTCAAAATATGGTCTATAACTCAAAATTCTTAAAAGAAAAGACAAACGGTTTTTTCCTGACTGGCTGGGTCCTCTAATTGGGATTATGGGTGCAAATTTACCTGCGCCTGCCACATCGCAGTGGGGATTAGTTATGAAGCGGTCCAGAAACCAGGAGCCCACAGTTACACGCGTTAACAGCTTAATTAGGGCGTCTCTGCTGCATGAATCATAAACTCGCTGCGAATACTCGTCGATTTCAGAAAAAACCTGCCCGAAAGTGGATTCAGTTAAGGTAGAGGGAACAATCACCAAGCCCTTTCTTAAAGCGTCATTGTCTACTGGAGTATAGATTATTTTTCTGCCCTTACTATCCACTTCACCTAAATCTATCTGAGATGCCTGCTCAACTTTTCCTGAGCTGTAATGGTAAATCAGGTATTTTGGTGGGTCTTTGCGGTTCCAGATTTCCTCAGCTAAAAAATCATTTGTAGCCACAGTTGGGTTAGGAACAAGCAATGTTTTTTCTATGTTTGAGTGGCATTTGGGGCATTTTTTAGTGTTACTCTGCACTGATGCTCCGCAGCTGGGACACAGGGTTTTTTCTGTTTGAGGCGGAGACTTAGCTTGACTCATGCATGGGTGCTCCTATGTTTTGGGTTTTAGTTTTTGACGATAAATCTTGTCAGTTCCATAAAGCCAGTAACTATGCTGGTAGTCTGTTCCGTAGTAGCGGTCCTTGATGGTTGCATTCGAGTTTCTTAGGATGCTGTAGGCGCGTTGCCATTTGTCTTCTAAGTTACTGGTTTTGTAGGCGACTTCGAATGTTCCAAGCTTAGTGCCCTGTTGAGACTCAAATTTTAGAGTGGAAAAATTTAGTTCTTGCACAGCTGCTGCTTCGTTGGTTTCTTTGATTTCTGGAGGAGTTAAGGCTTCGATGTATTCGTTTGCTGCGTCCGCTATCATCTGGGTGGAGTCGCGTAGTTTAACTAAGAATTCAACTTGCTTGTTCATAAGGTCACCTCCACTTGTTGGTTTGATAGGGTTTTGTGTGTGGGTTTTATGGTGACTTTTCCGTTACATACAACTTCCACTTTGTCTCCTGCTTCCAGTGCGAAGTAGCGTAGCCAAGCTTTTGGTAAAATTACTCCAAGACTGGTTTTGCCGATTCTTATGATTTTTCGGTTTTCTGTCTGGGGCATTTTAATCACCTTTGTTTGAACAACACTTAAGTTCACGGTCGACCCGATAGTTTTATAGGGATACTCAGTGTACAGTCGACTGCACGGAGGCTAATTTGGTGTGGATTACGCCAAAACGACCCTAAATCTGCTTAAAGATGGCCCAAAGCGCAGACAGTGGCTTGTAAATCAGTTATCTCCAAGGATTATGTCAGAAAGAAAACTGGATAAAACATTAAAGGAGCTAGTAGAGGAAGGCAAAATTGTTAAGCACTCCAAAACTTCCGAGGAGAAGGGAGGCTGGGAAACCTGGTATATGCTGCCAGATCACAGATACCTCCTAGAAGTTGATGCACAAAAAATTGATGGTGCAATTGAACGCTTAAAGCCCCTGCTGCTTCGTATGCCAACAGTTGAGGAAATCGCTGTTGAAGCAGGCATAACCCCAACTGAAGCAGAGCAGCTATCATACAGGTTTGCGACGCAGACAGGCTGGTACAAACCCACCAGAAAACTAATCGAGCAAACAAAAACCATACTGGGCGAAGCACTCGTTTGCGCTGCAAGAATAAGAGATCGTCACGTAGATGAAAATGGCAAATCAAAAGATTTTATTTATGAACAAGATCTCGAAGACGACAACATACTCAAAGAAGCAAAACGTTTCCTAAAGGATTATCCGTCACTTCTACCGGAACTATCCAAAGACGGAGACGAAGTAGTTGAATGGCCATCAAACACGCTGCGCCTACTAGGAGAAAACTACTCTCCAATCGGTAGACAGAGACCAAATTTTTTTGCAATTAATCGCGGAACAGGCGAAAGAACAATCTAGAAAAAACAGGGCTAAACAATGCCTCATTCAACAGGCAACAACCAAAAAAGCAGATTTGATTCCCGCTATAAGAAAACAACTTACGCAGATCCTTCTCTGTAGAAGAAGAAAAAATGCTGTTTTTTTCTGAAAAACCAAATTTTTTTTTCTTCTAAAATAGACCAAAAAAACAAGTATTCATGGGTAGAAGAAGAACATAGAAAAAAATCACTGCTCTTCTTTTTCCAACCCAAAAAGATGATTGAATCATAAAAAATCAAAAAGCAACTATCAACAATTACCTAAAAG